>NZ_CALPDC010000001.1:0-264024 GCF_943193165.1 Weizmannia agrestimuris | reverse complement strand
GGCCAGCCCCCTCCAGAAAAACAGCCCCTATACTCCATATTCCCTCATATTCAGATAACCCTTTTTACACAATTATATGGACTTAACTTTATCTCTGTATAATACATCGTTTTTCCCTTTGGATTATCGGGTTCCAGTGAACTGCATGCGCCTAGAAAGAGGCTGTTCCCCAGTATGAGCGTTAAACTAATACTATTTTTTTCATTAAACATCCCACCTCAACCATTCAGGATGATACAACATCCTTATTTTTCAACCGACGAATAGAGATCATCACAAAAATGATCATATAAGCATATTCATAATCCAAAATAGAATGTTCTGGATCCCGTTAAGCCTTTCCTGACTCAACGCCCTCATTCCAATGGTCAGAAGCGAAAATGGGAAAAAAGATACCCAGTTTCATAACATATATACCTAAAACGATAAAAACGGCACACAGACTCATACCAATCGGCGTAGCAAAGCTAAGAATCCATAGCGACAGACATAACTGAAACGCACATATGGATAAAGACGCGTACCAGCCGCGTAAGGTCCAACTTAAAGTCTCCATAGGCAAGAGATCTAGGTAAAGAAAAAAGAGTGCCTGCAAACCAGTAAAGGCAGAGAAACAGCGCCTGCACGATTAAAATTAGCATACTAACGACAATCATTTTGGCAAAAAAGAGACTTGCAACGGGAACAGGAGAGGCCATGATCGTATTCCAATTCCGGTTCTGATGCTCCAACCTGCATACATAAGCACAGCAAATGGCGATTAAGATTGGAAGGAAAAACTCACCGTAAAATAGGCTAACCTGCGTCCACAAGCTGTACCAGCCATTATGCAGGACACCTTGATTCAAATAAAAATTCGCACATCCGATCAACAGGCTTATGATTGGAAGGACAATCAATACAAGTCCAATCCGGGAATGCCGTAATTTTAAAAACTCGGCAGAAATACTTCGTAGCATCAACATCCCTCCTAAATTTCTTGCTGGTTAACATTGATATTTCCGGCAATATAGAATACAACAGTCATAACGAACGCAGCGATTACCAGCCCGATATCAACAGGTTGAGCTGTATAGGCGCCTGAAGACCCGGTGTATTTAAAGGTAACGGGGCTAAGATCCAAATAATAAGACCAGATAAAAATATGCCGGGCAGCAGCTGGGAACAAACCTGCAGTCATTCCGATGAAAGCACCAAGCATGCCCAACACCAATGCAAAGGCTTGGTTTTTAATGGCTAGAGAAACCCATTGTTGAAGCGCTGTTACAGCAAGCGCTGTCAACAAGGCACCCCCGATAAACCAAATGAAATAAGCGATTGGAGGTTCACCAGTAAAGTGCTTGACCAGTCCAATCACAACCATGATGACCGTTTGTACAAAAATACAAAACAAAAGCAAACTATTGGCGCATATATACTTCGCTGCATAAAGACGTGCACGGCTCACATTGGTAGCAACAAGCATTTTCCAGGTCCCCCCCTTTATGCTCCATATCACAAATCCTGGAAACGACCACAGCAGAAAGGATCGGCATAAAAAGGCCATTCATAGTAACTATATTGAAAATGATGGATTCCCAGACGGCTTGGTCAGGGTGATTCGCGATCGAAATACTTGTAGTGATAAACGCCAACATCATCTCAACTAAAAGGAAAAATAAAATCATCACCCCAATTTTTTTGCGCCGTATTTTGAAAAATTCCAAACTGAGTAATATCATTACAAACTTCGCTCCCTTCCCGTTAACTCCAGAAAAATATCCTCAAGACTTTTCTTATGCTCCCCAATCCGGGTAACAGGAATAGATGTTCGACAAGTAACCGGTTCATTTCTGCAATTTCTGTATCATCAAGATATCCTACCTTCAGCCTGCTTCCGTCTTGAACAGAACGATATCCTTTAGAAAGAAATAATTGTTCGGCTTTTGCATTGTCTCCGGTTTTTATATAGATCGAGGTATTGCCTTTTTTCCGAAGACTTGCCATACTGCCTTGAAACAATAATTTTCCTTCACTGATGATACCTACTGACGTAGCGATCTGATCTATCTCTGATAAAAGATGGCTTGAGATCAAAACGGTCATGCCATAAAGCTTAGGCAGCGATTTAATAAGTTCCCGGATTTCACCTATTCCCGCGGGATCAAGACCGTTCGTAGGCTCATCAAGGATCAGCAGCTTGGGAAAAGCAAGAAGCGACATCGCAATCCCCAACCGTTGCTTCATTCCGAGTGAATATTGTTCAGCTTTTTTATTTTTCTGATTCTCAAGCCGTACGATTCGAAGCGCCTCCTCCACATTCTGATCCGGAACATTTCGCAGCCGCTGCATGACCTTCATGTTTTCGAGACCGGTCAAATGTCCATAGTAAGAAGGAGATTCAATGAGTGACCCTGTGCGTTGCAGAATGGTTGATCGATGCCTTTTCAAACTTTTACCAAAAATTTCGATGTCCCCTTTAGAAGGTTTCACAAGTCCAAGCAACATTTTTAACGTAGTTGTTTTTCCAGCCCCGTTTGGTCCGAGAAATCCATAGATTTCCCCTTCCTCTACTTGAAGATGAACTTGGTCTACACGATGAATGCCCTCATACGTTTTGGTCAGATTGTGCGTTTGTACAATAGCAGAAACAGCCATTAGATAATCAGCCCATTTCCATTATGATTAGAGTTTTTCTTTCCAATTTTAACGATAAGGATGCTACCTTTCCCCAATCTAAAGAAAACCTTACAGCAACCTTAAATAAAAGAAAATCTGCACCTGTAGCCTGCTTTCGCCTTTTCTTGTAAAATGGAGGGTAGCAAAAATAGAAAGAGTGGTCCGGTTGATAAAAATTCTAATCATTGAAGACGATGTGACGCTGTTTCGTGAAGTGAAAGAAAGACTTTCGCAGTGGTCATTTGAAGTTGCGGGGATCCGCGATTTTGGACAGGTGATGGAGGAATTTGCGGAATTCCGGCCTGATCTGGTAGTCATTGACATCCAGCTACCGAAATTTGACGGGTTCCACTGGTGCCGACAAATTCGCGCGCACTCCCATGTCCCAATCCTTTTCCTTTCTTCCCGCGACCATCCGACAGATATGGTGATGGCGATGCAGCTCGGCGCGGACGATTATGTGCAAAAGCCTTTTCATATCGACGTGTTAATCGCCAAAATCCAGGCTATTTTGCGTCGGGTATATGCCTACACGAGCGAGCAGACGGTTTTAAAAACATGGTGCGGGGCCACAATCGATTTGCAGAAAAACACGGTCGAAAATGAACATGGATGCATTGAACTGTCAAAAAACGAAATGTTTATTTTAAAAATATTGGTGGACATGAAAAACCGGATTGTGAGCCGCACGCATCTGATCGAATGTTTATGGGACGATGAAAGGTTTGTGAGCGATAATACATTGACCGTGAACGTCAACCGCCTGCGGAAAAAACTTTCCACGATCGGGCTCGGTGACTGTATCGAAACAAAAGTGGGCCAAGGCTATATGGCGCTTGAAAAGGATGCCGGCCTATGATCCGGATATTTCTTGTTGAACGAAAAAGCTGGGTAATATTTTTTGCCGCCTGCCAGCTGATGCTGCTTTTCATTGCATGGCTTGATCCGCAAATCGCGCTTTCATCCGTTCTTTATATCGTTTTTTTAGAAACGATTGCTTTTCTTCTTTTCCTTTTCTTCCGCGCCCGGAAAGAAGTGAAATTTTATCAAAGCCTTTCAGAATGGGATGGGGATCTTGATACGAGCGAGATCACCCGCCCCAGAACCCCTTTTGAACAGATCGTGCATCAGGCCGTACAAGCGCAGGCGGAACATCTACGGGCGGAAACCGACCGGAACGCGTCCGCGGTGCAAGAAGAACAAGATGAATTAACAGCATGGGTACATGAGGTCAAAACGCCGATGACCGCCATGCAGCTCATCATTGACCGGCTTCAAGATGAAGAAGCAAAAGTGTCGCTCAATTATGAATGGCTGCGCATCCACCACCTGCTTGACAAACAGCTTCATGAAAAACGGATCGGCAATATGGAAAATGACGTTTATATGGAAAATGTTGACCTGAAACGCCTGATCTTCCAGGAAATCAAAGCGATTCAGCCATGGTGCATTCAAAAAGGCATCGGTTTTGACGTCTCACCGGGGGTTCCGGCAATGGTTACAGATGCAAAATGGCTGTCGTTTATCCTCCGGCAATTGCTGGTAAATGCGGTCCAGTACAGTTGCGGGACAGACATCTCCATTTCCGGAAAAATAGCAGACGGCCGCTTCCAATTATCGGTGGCAGACAAGGGGCGCGGCATTGACCCGAAAGATTTGCCGCGCATTTTTGAAAAGGGCTTCACCTCTTCTGACCGCAGCCAAAACAGGGGGGCAACCGGCCTCGGCCTGTATCTTGCCAAAAGGGCGGCAGAAAAATTAAATATCCTGCTTACTGTCCAGTCGGTTCCCGGCGCCGGTTCGACCTTTACGCTCATCTTCCCGGAAAGAAATAGCTTGCAGCAAATTACAGGCATGTGACAAAACTGTCATATGCTTTTCTGTATTGTTAGCTGAAACGAAGGAAGAAACATGCCGGCTTTTCTATAATGAAATCATATCAGAAAGGGGGAGCCAATCATGATCCTTGAAGCAAAAAATGTTTATAAAACGTACGGCAACAAGTGGAACAAACAAGAAGTTTTAAAAGGGATTGATTTAAATGTTGAAAAAGGAGAATTCACGAGCATTATGGGGCCGTCAGGTTCCGGAAAAACGACATTGTTAAATGTTTTATCCTCTATTGACCGGCCCAGCCGCGGTTCCATTGAAATCGAAGGCAAGGCGTTGACGAAAATGAAAGACAAGCAGCTGGCAGAGTTCCGGAAAAGGCATTTAGGCTTTATTTTCCAGGAATACCATTTGCTTGATACGTTAACGGTGAAGGAAAATATATTGCTGCCGCTGTCTGTGAAAAAAGTTTCAAAACGCGAGGCGAACGAAAAATTCCATGCGGTTGCGGAAGAACTCGGTATTACCGATATTCAGGACAAGTATCCGAATGAAATATCCGGCGGGCAGAAGCAGCGGACATCAGCAGCGCGGGCGTTTGTCCATGAACCGGGTCTTATTTTTGCCGACGAACCAACAGGTGCGCTCGATTCAAAGTCGGCATCCGACCTTTTGAATAAATTAAGCCGCCTGAACGAAAAAAGAAACGCAACCATCTTAATGGTCACCCATGATGCGGCCGCAGCCAGCTATTCGGGCAGGGTCATTTTCATCAAAGACGGGCAGATTTATTCGCAACTGCATAAAGGCACCGAATCAAGACAGGATTTCTATCAGGCCATCCTGAAAACACAGGCCGTGCTGGGAGGTGTGCAGCATGACGATTAACGGTTTGATTTACCGCAATTTTAAAAAGAACCTTCCACATTATGCGCTGTATATTTTCGCACTCGCCTTTAGTGCTGCATTATACTTTGCGTTTGTGACACTGCAATACGCCCCTTCTCTCGCCGAAGTAAAATCTTCCGTAAAAGGGCTGGCCGCGCTAAAGGTGGCGTCGGTTTTGCTGATCGTCATTGTGGCGGTGTTTCTCTTTTATGCCAACCATTTGTTTATGAAAAGGCGGAGCAAGGAAATCGGGCTTTTCCAGCTTGTCGGCATGACGAAAAAAGAAGTGTTCCGGATTTTAGGGACGGAGAATTTTTTGCTCTACTACGGCTCACTCTTTGCCGGCATCTTTTTCGGGTTTGCGGCATCCAAGCTGCTGATGATGCTGCTGCTCCGGATCATTCAAGTGGAAACAAAGGTTTCCCTTTATTTTTCGATGAAGGCTTTCGGGCAGACGCTCCTTGTCTTTACCATTATTTTCATCCTGATCCTGCTGATCAACAGCATCTTTATCAAACGGCAGACGATCCTTTCCCTTTTCCGTACCGTTTCCTCCACGGAAGACCGGGCCGGGCGAATCTCCAAAGCGGGATTGCTGCTTGGAATAATCGGATTTGTATGCATCGGGGCAGGATACTATATTTCATCAGAATTGTTCAATGGAGACTTTGTAACAGTGCGTGCTTTGTATACGGCAATGATTAGCATTTTAGCCCTTGTTATTTTCGGGACCTATCTTTTTTATAAAACATCTGTCCGGTTTGTTTTTTACCTCATCCGGAAAAAGAAAGGCGGGTATTTGAATATCCGGGATGTCATGTCACTATCCGCCATCATGTTCCGGATCCGTTCAAACGCAGTGCTGCTGACCATCATCACAACCGTGTCGGCCCTTGCGATCGGCTTATTGTCATTAAGCTACATTACCTTTTATTCTGCTGAAGAAACAGCCCATAATATGACAGCTGCGGACTTTTCATTTATCAAGACGAATGAGGCGAAACAATTTACAGAACGTTTAAATGAAAACAACATCCCCTATGAAAAAGAAGAAATTGAAGTCGTACGGGTTACAGCCGATTTAAGCAGCCTGTTCGATAAAAAATCAAAAGATCTGAAGTTCGACTCCAAAGCTGTACCGATAGCGGTCGTAAGCGATGCGGCAGTAAAAGGAATGGATGTAAAACCCGGGCAGGCGGTTTTTTCCGGCTATTCCGATGCTTTAGCCAGATTTCTGCCGATGAAATCGGAAGGGATGATTGACTTAACGGGCAAGCGGAAAACAGCCAGACTGCGCACCGTTGCCCTTCGAAAAGACCAGGTTCTTTCCAATTATTTTTCAGGCAGCATGCCCGTTCTGGTAACGGATGATGTATTATTCCAGGCGTTAAAAAAGGATACGGACCCGAAAATTCAATTGAACTCGAATCTCTTTACCGGCATCAATCTGAAAAAAGATGAAGATCTTGACAAAGCAAACCAGCTGTTCCAAAGTCTGCATTTCCCGTCGGATTCCTTTGCCTACTCCAGTCCTGAAATCATCAAAATGCAAAAAGAAAACATGGGGGTGATGATGTTTATTGTTGGATTTCTTGGACTCACTTTTCTGGTCACATCCGGCTGCATTTTGTATTTCAAACAAATGGAAGAAAGCGAAGAGGAAAAACCGGCCTACACCATTTTGCGCAAGCTTGGCTTTACCATGCAGGATTTAACAACAGGGATCCGGATCAAGCAGCTTTACAATTTTGGCATTCCACTTTTGCTCGGTCTTGCGCACAGCTACTTTGCAGTAAAATCCGGCTGGTTCTTTTTTGGGTCCGAACTGTGGACACCGATGCTGATCGTGATGGGCCTATATACGTTGTTTTATTCGGTATTTGCCCTGCTCTCTGTCGAAGGATTTAAAAAGGCGATACGCGATTCCTTATAATGATCACCCCTTGGGCATCCAAGGGGTGATTTTGTCATTTCCGAAATTGAAAAAACACCATTATGGGTCGTCTCCACGCAGGTTTGTTTCTGGACTCACCGTTTTAACTTGGCGTTTTCTTCCGACACAACGAAAGCCAAATCGTCATTGCCAAATAAGGATAATACATTCAATACAGTCCCGGTGCTGATTTCTCCCGCTTCTTCTTTCGGTACCGTTAGGGCAAGCGCTTCTTCCAGCAAGCCATTTTTTTCTTGTTGCGGATATGCCCTGCTGTAAAGTTCTTCCGGATCAAGCCCATTGTTCACGCACCACTGGGCAAAAATGAGTGCCATCATTTTCTCATCCATTTTGTATTGCTGAATGATTTTTTCTTCCATGTCTTTTTTATCCATATATAAACACTCCTTTCCGATAGTCGGCTGCGATCATAAGCGTATTTTTTCGGCATGTTTTTTCCGTTTTTTTATACAATACCAAACAAGAAGCGAAGGAGGAGACCTGATGGCAAATATTGAACAGGGTGAAGTGTTTACAATTACAGAAAACGGACGTGAGCAAGAAGTGGAAATCATCGGCGTATTGTCGCTAGAAGGAACAGAATATGCCGCCGTTTCTTTTGTTGAAGATTTAGAGGAACAGACAGGCCGGGACTTAGATGTGTTTTTCTTGAAAACAGACGAAGAAGGCGATCTTGACGCTCTCCATTCAAACGAAGAATATGAAAAAGTTTCTGCCGCATTCAGCCGGGTGTTGGGCGGGGAAGATGCCTCACAACCTGGCGGCCGGGATTAAAACAAAAAAGGCACGGGGAAAAATGTTTTATAAACTATCGCCTCTGTACACTTTCGTTGTTTTTTTCGAAAACGCTCCATCTTTTCACCGGGACGCATTACCCGGCTTTATGCCGGCGTGCGCGGGGCCGTAAAGCCGGTAGCAGATCGTTTATTTTACCGCGCGGGTACCTCCGCCAAACGGGAGGCAATATGCTTTGCTGCAGCAGCCCCCTGCCCGGCCGCCCCTGCAATACTGGAATAAAGCGGACCAAGGCAGTTGTCTCCGATTGCATACAGCCATTCACATTCGGTTTTCCCGTAACCGTCCGAAACAATGTACCCGTCCGCATCTGTCCCCGTAACATTTTGAACGAGTGCGCTGTTTGGTTCCATCCCAATCCGGACGAAAACCGCGGATACCGACAAAAAACAGGATTCACCGCTTGAATGGATGAGTTCCACCGCTTCGGTTTGGTTTTCCCCGATAATGGCTTTCACACGCATATTCGGCAAAATCCGGATGTTCTTATAAGATTGGGCCCGACTGAGATATGCCTGCCTGGCCCTGAAACGTTCCGAGCGGTGAATAAGATAGACGTGCGCCCCTGCTTCGGCAAGCAAACAAGCCCCTTCAAAAGCACGGTCGCCGCCGCCGATGACTGCAGCAGATTTTCCTTTAAACAAATGGCTGTCCTTCGTCGCCGAATAAATTTCCCCGCGGGCGAACATCTCTTTTTCCCCCGGCACACCGAGTTTTCTACGCACGGCACCGGCGGCATAAATCAAGTAGCGAAAACCGATTTGGGTCTTAAGCCCGCCTGTTTCCGCCACCGCAACTTTTCTTTTGGCATCTATCTTTACGGCACGCGTATTCACCCGGTACCGGCATTGCAACGACTCGGCATGCCGAACAAAATAGCGGCGCATTTCCTCCCCGTTTTCCGCTTGCAGGCCGGGATAATCAATAATGCGATTATGGATCAGGCTGAGCTGCCCGCCAAGCATCTTCTGTTCCTCAACGAGCAGATGGTTCATGCCAAGCCGGCTGCACCAGATCGCTGCCGAAATGCCGGCAGGGCCGCCCCCGATGATCAATATGTCCGCATCTAGCATAAACACCATCCTTTTTTCTATTTGAGTAAGGACAAAAATTCGGCGCGCAAATCCGCCCGCCCTTCAAAAATGCCACGGTAAGACATCGTGGTCGTGGACGCATCCGACTTTTTCACGCCCCGCCCGCACATGCACATATGCTTGGCCTCTAAAACCACCATCGTGCCCTGCGGTTCAAGCACTTCTTCCACTGCATCCGCAATTTGTTTTGTCAGCCGTTCCTGAACTTGAAAACGCCTGGCGTAGCCGTCGACCATGCGCGCAATTTTCGACAGGCCGGTGATTTTTTCATTTGGAAAATAGGCGACATGAGCGACGCCGAAAAATGGCGCGAAGTGGTGCTCACATATGGAATAAAATTCGATATCTTTTACAAGTACGAGCTCCTTGTGGTCGTGGTCGACATCAAATGTTTTTGCCAAATGCATTTTCGGGTCTTCCCGGTACCCTTCTGTATATTCCAAAAAGGCCTTCAGCACCCGGTAAGGCGTTTCCTGCAAGCCGTCGCGGTCCGGATCATCGCCGCATAAGTCAACCAGACTGCGGACAGCTTCCATAAATTGACCCGACTGTCCGAGCTTTTTGCTGATCACAGCGGGATGATCTATTTGATCTTTAAAAGTTTCTTCTATGAGTTGATGTTCCTTTTGTCCGGAAACAATCATGAATGGGTACAGCTCCTTTTGCAATGAAGTTTTCACTATCCGGCTATTTAAAAGTTTACAACGGCTGCCCGATTATATCAATGTTGATGCCGCAAAGTGTACCAAGCTTTTTTCCAAATGGACGCCCACGCCTGGGATGGATCCGGGCACCAACGGGGGGTGAAAACCGGCCGGCGTATATTTTCAGGGCATATAAGTTAAATTACTATTTCTGTAAATGTTGCCAGTAGCAATGTCTATCGCGATCGCAATTGATTTTGTCACGAAAAACTGAAGTTCATTTTATAAAGATACAGCAAAAAAAGCCGCAAATTTTGCCTGCAAGTGAGAAATGGCGTTTAAAACCCGGGATTCTGGATATATTAAAAGCAAGAAAGGTTAAAAATTAGGAGGCATTAAACGTGGAACATGGTACAGTAAAATGGTTTAACAGTGAAAAAGGCTATGGCTTTATTGAACGGGAAGGCGGAGACGACGTGTTTGTCCATTTCTCAGCCATCCAGGGTGAAGGCTATAAAACGCTTGAAGAAGGCCAGAAAGTATCGTTTGACGTGGAAGAAGGTTCACGCGGCCCGCAGGCGGCAAATGTTCAAAAAGAAGACTAACGGTGCCCTTTGCGGCATCGTTTTTTTGCATGAAACAAAGCCCCTTTCCCGCCGGTTAAATGTTTCAGCCATCGTAAATCCGAATGGGTACCCACTCTCCCCCAAAAAAAGAAACCCCGTGTATACAGGGTTCATGCTGTGCGAACGATTATCCCGCTTTTCTATATGACGGATCGTTTTCCGGATATTCATGCGGCAATTCTTTCCCTGACGCGCAAAGCATCAGCAAGTATGCCATGCCGAGCCCGTAAGTAATCATTCCCCCTAGCAGAAAACCCCAAAACAAAATCAAAGACCAGTCTGTTGTGTGAGCGCTTACAATAAAGTGAATAGAAAGAAAAATCGCACTCATGATCAGCTCAGCGGTTGCAACCAAATAGTACCCATTAAATTCCTTCATTTCACAACCCTCCCCTTTTGTATATTATATTACCTTATGTTCACAAAATGTTCAAATTTTAAACACATTTTTTAAAAATTTTTTGCACTTTAGTGGACAACGAAAAAATGATATGCTCTAAAATTCAAAGCTGGACAAATACAACCGAAATTTTTCGATTTTTCGCAGCAGACTGGGCATTCTTTCTTGTCGTGATGGGTAGGAAATGTTACGATTTAGAAAAAGCAACACCTTTGGAGGAGAAGAAATGGCAGAACAATTTCAGAAAGCAACTTTTGCCGGCGGCTGTTTTTGGTGCATGGTCAAACCTTTCGACCAGTGGGATGGCATTGAAAAAGTTGTTTCCGGATACACAGGGGGAACGGTCGACAATCCTTCGTATGAACAAGTAAAGACCGGAACGACCGGCCATTACGAAGCCGTCCAAATTACATATGATCCGGCAGTTTTTCCGTACGAAAAACTGCTCGAAATCTTTTGGCAGCAAATCGATCCGACCGATGCCGGCGGCCAGTTCCAGGATCGCGGCTCCAACTATCGGACGGCTATTTTTTACCATAATGAAGAGCAAAAGCGGCTGGCAGAAGCTTCAAAAAAGCAGCTTGCAGAAAGCGGCAAATTCAAAAAGCCGATTGTGACAGAAATTTTGCCGGCGAAGCCTTTTTATCCCGCCGAAGATTACCACCAGGATTTTTATAAGAAAAATCCGAATGCCTATCATGAAGACCGGGCGAAATCGGGCCGCGACACGTTTATTGCTTCCCACTGGGGAAAGTAGTCCGTTCATTGGCCATTTTTCACACCTTTCCGTTTGTGATTCCGGCCGGATTGGGCTATGATTACATTAAGATAGAGGAGAAAGGAAGGAATTGGAATGCGCGATAAAGTGAACCAATTGTTATCACTCGGCCTTGGCATGGCGGTGCTCAGCAAAGAACAAGTGGAAAAAGCAGTCAACCGCCTCGTGGAAAAAGGCAACCTGACAAAAGCGGAATCGACACAATTGATTGATGAACTGCTGGAAAAAGGGGAACAATCCAAACAAGAATTGAATCAGGCCTTGAAAGACCGGGTCAACGAGATCCTTTCTGAAATGAATGTTGCGACAAAAGATGAAATCAAGGCGCTGGAACTTCGCATCCAGCAGCTTGAAGAACGGTTGAATCCGTAAACCGGTTGGCCCTTTTGCCCGGGGCCGGCTGTTTTTTTGCATAAAACAAAACCGGGGGTGGTTGCTTGCTTTCCAGAAAAATGAAGCACGGAAAAAGATACCAGGAAATTGCCGGCGCCCTGATTAAAAATGGCCTCGGTTATTTAATCAGCGATTGGGGCCTTTCGGATTTACTTCCTTTTCCCTCGAAAAAAGCGGCTCCCCGCACCCCCCACCGCAGCACCGGGGAAAGGATCCGGCTGTTTTTAGAGGAATTGGGCCCGACCTTTATTAAACTCGGGCAGCTTGCCAGCTCCCGCCGTGATATTTTGCCGGAATCGATTATTGCTGACCTGGAAAAATTACAGGATAAGGCCACGCCGTTTCCGTTTGAAGAAGTAAAAAAGATTATCAGGGACGAATTTGGAGCGGGCGTTGAGGAGCTTTTTGCCGAATTCGATCCGGAGCCGCTCGCAACCGCATCGATCGGACAAGTGCATAAAGCCAAATTGCATACGGAAGAGCCGGTTGCGATCAAAATCCAGCGCCCGAATATCCGCCCAGTCATTGAAACCGATCTTGAAATATTGGAAAGCCTGTCCCTCTCCCTAGAGTCCCGTTTTGAATGGGCAAGGGCATACCAATTGCGGGACATTGTCGAAGAATTTTCCCAGGCGCTGTTGTCCGAGCTAGATTACTACCATGAAGGCCGGAATGCGGAACGGATCGCCAAACAATTTGAAGGCGATGAAAACATCCGGATTCCGAAAATTTACTGGGACTTTTCCACAAAAAGAGTCCTGACCATGGAGTACATAAAGGGCAGGAAAATCAGCGAATTTTTCAGTGAAACAGTCCCCGGATACCGAAAAAAAGCCATTTCTGAACGGCTGATCCATTCGATGCTGCAGCAGATTTTTGTGGAGGGATTTTTTCACGGCGATCCGCATCCGGGAAACATTGTCGTTTTGCCCGGCGATGTGATTTGTTATATGGATTTTGGCATGGTCGGCCGGCTTACGGAAGAGACCAAGTACCATTGCGCCTCACTTGTCATTGCGCTGATGCGGGCGGATACGAATGCCATTATGAAGTCGGTCGATGCGCTTGCGGAAATTCCGGAAGAAACCGATCTTCATCTGCTGAAGGAAGATGTCGAAGTTCTCCGCGAAAAATATTATGATCTGCCGCTCAGCCAGTTAAGCTTGCGGGAAGCCATCAATGATTTATACCATCTTGCGTTCAAATACCATATCCGCTTCCCTGCCGATCTGACGATACTCGGCAAATCGCTGATTACGGTGGAGGGTGTCGTGGAATCGCTTGACCCGGAATTCAGCCTGATCGAAGCTGCGCGCCCATTTGGGGAAAGGCTGCTTCGGGACCGTTTGCGGCCGGGCAGGGTCGCACAGAAAGGATGGAAAACGTTTTTGGACCAGGCGGAAATTTTGCTTGAGCTTCCGAAAAATTTGCGCGATATTTCCAAAACGATGCGGAAAGGCAAATTCAGGATGGAAGTCGTCATACCGGATTTGCATTTATTTTTGGAAAAACTTGACAGGATCAGCAACCGGCTTTCCTTCGCGATCGTCCTGCTCGCCTTTAGTATCCTGATGGTCGGGCTGATGATCGGCACGTCCATCAGCGGCCAATCGACGGTGATCTGGAAAAACCCGATCATTGAGATCGGATTTGGTGTCGCAACATTGATGCTTTTATGGCTGTTGCTGTCCATTTTTAAATCAGGAAAGTTTTAAAGGAGTTTAGAAAAAGATGGGTGATCAGAAAGAAAAAGAAAAAGTATTATCCGGGCTGCTTGTGGCAGGCGTTATCTGTATTGCAGCAAATCTCAGGCCGGCAATCACTTCCGTCGGGCCCGTAATCGGCACGATCCGCCACAGCCTTCATATGTCAAATGCACAAGCGGGATTTATTACGACGCTCCCGCTTCTTGCCTTCGCACTGATTTCACCGCTTGCGCCAAAACTGGCAAGCCGGATTGGCCAGGAGTTGACATTGCTTCTTGGGATCGTCATATTATTTATCGGCATTTTGGCGCGTACGGCCGGGAATGCCGCCATGCTTTATATTGGCACGGCTTTTATCGGAACAGGCATTGCCATCGGGAATGTGCTGCTGCCAAGCCTCATTAAACATCGGGTGCCTGCAAAACTCGGGTTGATGACGAGTATTTATACAACCGTTATGGGCGGATTTGCCGCGCTCGCTTCCGGCGTCAGCGTCCCGATTGTGAACGGCCTTGGGCTCGGGTGGAAATGGGGGCTGCTTTTCTGGGGCATCTTCTCTATCCTGGCTGCTTTGGTGTGGCTCCCCCAATTGCGTGAGCACGCCAAAGTAAAGTTTTCCACCCATCAGGAAACTCCCGGAAGATCGGTCTGGCTGTCTTCGCTCGCCTGGCAGGTGACGCTTTTTCTCGGCCTGCAGTCGTTTCTATTTTACAGCACCATCGCCTGGCTTGCGGAAATTATGGTCAGCCATGGGGCAAGCCTCGTAGCGGCCGGCTGGATGGTGTCAATCATGCAGTTCGTCAGCCTGCCCGCCACTTTTATGACGCCGATTTGGGCGGAGCGGATGAAAAACCAGATTCCCCTTGTTTTCGGGATTACGATTTTTTATTTGTGCGGGCTTACAGGCCTTTTGTACGGCGGGCATATGTTGTGGATGTGGATTTGTATCATTTTGATCGGCATCGCCCAGGGTGCCAGCATCAGCCTCGCGCTTGCGTTTATCGGCCTCCGTTCGAAAACGGCCACTGAAGCTGCCAATTTGTCCGGCATGAGCCAGTCTGCTGGTTATCTCGTGGCGGCAGCCGGCCCGTTTTTGATCGGCTGGTTGTATGACCGGGCGCATAACTGGCATATGCCGGTTGTGGTCATGATTATCTGTGGCATTCTCATGCTTGCCGCAGGAGCCGGCGCAGGACGAAACAAATATGTATCAAAATAGTGTAAAACAGCCCGGCATTTGCCGGGCTGTTTCTTAATCTACGTATGCCACCATGCCATCTTGATCTTCAATTTCCAGTCGGATACTGACGGCAAACGGGTCAATGCTGTATTCTTCTTCTAAATATTTGCGGATGGCCTGAATCAGTTTCGGCTCAGTCAGCGGCTCGAGATCTTTACCGTTCAGTTCGACATCTGCGCCGTAGCCGGTATCATCATCGTATGTGAGCATCGCCATCACATTTTCCGGATAAGCATAATGCTGATCTGCCACAAACGTGCAAACCGCGTTAATCAAATCTTGCTCTGACAGTTTTAATTCTTCCATCTGTCATAAGCCTCACGATCTTTTTTCCTGTTGCCGAATACGGATTGGAACAATTTGATGACGATGAGAATCAGCGCAATAAAGATTAAAATATTGACCATTGCCGTCAAAGCCGTTCCCAAACCGCCGAGATGGCTGAACATCGATCCGAACAGCATGCCGCCAAGACCGCCGAGCAGCATCCCCTTTACAAAGCTGCCTCTCGATGAAGACGACGCTGTATTGGCTTTATTGCCGGAAACCGAATTTGTATTTTGGTTCGTTTTCGACTGGTAATGGGACTGTTGTTTTGACGATGGTGTTGTTGTCTTTGGCACCGTCTGGTAAGACCGTTTTACAGAACGGTATCCCCTTGCATCAACCGGGTTTGAAAAGTGAATCCCGACAACTGAAAAGGCAAACGTAAATGCCAGGAGCAGCGCAAAAAATTTCTTCAACTTCATTTCCCCTTTTCTATTTTTATATTAGGTTCCTATGAACTTATTATATGAACTTATCAATCAAAATGCAAGCTTTTTTGACAAAAGATTGCATTCCCGGTTTTTATTTTCCCTGAAATGCCGACATTAAACGTTTTCAAACCGAGACAGGTGTAATTTTCTTCCTAAAAGTGCGGATTGTTTCACCTGAAAGAATAAGGCATCCTTGGCATTCCGGGACACCGGAGAAATCTTGTCACGCCGTATGTGTAAAAATTTTTCTCGAAGGGGCAGATGAGGAGAAAAAATGGGAAGACACTCTATTATCTAAATGTACACCGTAAAATAAACATCTATAGAGAGGTCTTCCCATAGATATAATATCACGAATTGCTGGATGATGAAAGGATACAAAGAGTCTTATCATCATCATTGACTTTTCCATCCATCAATCTTACGATAAAAAGTAGCATGCCAATGTTTGGGAGGTGCTGTTAATGGAACTATTCCAAATGACACGCAGGGAAATGGCAGATCTGCTACTTGCGCTGAAGGGAGCAGGCCCCATGACGCCTGCAACGTTTTTACAAGGCTTATGGGCAAAGAAAAACGGTGGCAAAGACCCGCATCACCCCTTTGCAGCTGCTGTAATGCCCCCCATCTTCACAAAAATACTGAAGAAGAACACGGATGACTTCGGATTTTCGTTAAATGAAATCGTGGCGCTCGGAAGCCAGATTGAAAATACAAATTTTACACTGACCGCGATTCAAAACTGGGTCAAGCGCGATATTAAAGAAATGATCGTGGCGCCGGAAAAAGGGAAAAAATATTCGATTGACCAGATGGCGCTACTGTTTCTGGTGGAAGACTTGAAAACGGCGCTCGATTTCGATTCCATCCGTAAGCTGTTGCAATTGATCGTCAATGACCCCGAAGATGAGCATGATGATTTGATTAATCCGGTACAGCTGTATGCCACTTATTCCCAGCTTTTCGAGGAGCTGAATTCCATGCGGGAAGTCGGGCGGTTCCCGGCCGAAAAACATGAACATATGATTTCGGCAATGGAAGGTATGGTTACTGAAAAAGCGGAAGAGATGATATCGAAATACATATCGCCGGACGACCCGAAAAAAGAAGCCATCCGCAACACCATCGTCATCGCGACCCTTTCCGTTTTTACGGCTTATTTTCAAATGCTCGCAAGGCGGTATTTAACCGCAACGATTTTTCTGCAAAATATGTAGTAGGGGCCAGGAGACTTATCCCCCGGCGGATAAGTTTTTCCGGCTCCCGTGCCGACGCCCCGAATGGGAATCCCCAGGCCGGAAAAACGGCAGCTCCTGCAGTTCAATTCAACGCAGCCGGAAAATACCTCACCTTTCTAGTAAAATTTCCGGCGCAGTCTTTCCAAATCTTTTTCCGCACCGACTGTGAAAATGGTGTCCCCTGGCTGAAAAATATAATCCGGCGCCGGCGAGACAACCGGTGTTTCTTCAGTCTGGGAAGTGACCATGACAACAAGGGCTTTATACCTGTTGCGGAAATCGAGTTCTGTCAGAGACTTTCCGATAAAATCTTCCGGCACTGTCATCTCAAGGCCGGAGCAATACGGTGACAGGCGGATATACTGCAAAATGCCCGGGTTTGCAATATGGTAGGCAACCCGGCGCCCCGTATCTTCTTCGGGAAAAAACACGTCCGTCGCACCGGCCCCTTTCAAGCCTCTCCCCCGCTTTTGATCATTCGCCTTCGCATAAACCGTTTCACAGCCAAGATCTTTTAAAGCAAGCACCGTTAAAATGGCGGACTCAAAATCATCTCCCATGCTGACGACCACCGCATCGAAATTGGTCACATTTAGTTCTTCCAAAAAAGCGGTGCTGGTCACATCGCCTTCTGCAAGGTACGATGCAGCGTCCTGCAGTTCCTCATCCTGAAGTACCTTTTCATTTTTATCGGCGCCGACAACATCGTATCCGAGCCTCGCCAATTCTTTCAGCACACTTGACCCGAAGCGGCCGAGCCCGAGCACTAGAAAACTTTCTTTTAAATGTTTCACAATCCCACCCCTAACCGATTAAAATGGATTCTTTTGCATATTTGATTGTGGATTTTTTTTGATTCATAAAAGTATAGATCAAAATAATCACCCCGAGACGGCCAATCAGCATAAGGAAAGCCAGCCAAATTTTGCCGAACACCGTCAGGCCGGCCGTGATCCCGAGTGAAAAGCCGCATGTCGACAGCGCCGACATAATTTCAAATGCAAGCGGAAACGGTGCTGCTTTTTCCGTAAAAGACAATACAAAAAAAGAGAAAAAGAACAAAAAAAGAAAAGCGAAAAAGACGAGAAAGGCTTTGTTTACGTCTTCGGCAAACAGCGTCTTTCTGAACATATGCGTCTCATTTGAACCGCGGATGACAGACCACAATTTGGCAAGAATGACGGCGAATGTGGTCGTCCGGATTCCGCCGGCGCAGCTGCTTGGCGACCCGCCGATAAACATGAGCATGATCATAAACAGCAGAGACGGGAAAGAAAAAACGTGCAAATCGAGTGATGCCAGCCCCCCGCTTCTCGGCGCCGCACTGAAGAAAAGGGACTGGATAATTTTTTCTGTAAAAGAAAGCCCCGGCATATGTATAAAATCGACAAAAAAGAAGAAAAGAAAGCCGACCAAAAGCAAAATGCCGTGCATCAAAACATTTACTTTGAAATAAAGGCTTTTCTTTTTCCGGCGCGACTGCAAAAACTCCATGACGACGGCAAACCCGAGGACGCCCAGAATGATCATACAGCTTAAAACGGCAAGCACGAACGGTTCGCCTTTAAAATTATCAAGCCCGTTTCCCGAAATTTCAAAGCCGGCGTTTGTAAATGTCGACACCGAAAGAAAAAAAGCGGCAAAAGCATGGCTGCCGTGCTGTAGTGCAGACGGCAGAATCAGCAGAAAGCCTGCCGTCTCGACGATTAATGTGTATTTTACAATAAAGGCCATCAGTTTGGATATCGAACGGCTGCTGTTCTGGTTCTGGTCAAAAATCATCAATGTTTGAGACGGAACAGGCGCGTTCGTCCGCAATGCAATTAAAAGCGCACCGACCAAGGCCATGACGCCGATCCCGCCGATTTCCATCTGGATGAGCAGGATGATTTTTCCAGCCGTTGTAAGTTCTTGCGCAACGGTAACAGTGGACAGCCCTGTTGCACTAATGGCGCTTGCGGACAGGAAAAAAGCATCTACCGGCAGCAACGGCTGTTTGTGTGAAACCGGCAGCAAATACAAAATGGCAAAAATAACCGTGCCCAGCAAATACATGAAAAAAACCATTTTAAACGTTGCCGGGCGGAACTGGAACCTGGACATAAACCAATCTCCCTTGTGACTTCGATCTTCCCTATTATACCTGAAATTTCCCGTTAAAAAAAAGCCGGCCGAAAAGATCATTTGTTAAAATACCTTTTTTAGCAGACAAGTTGCCGCATATATAAAAGCGGCGGGACAAACCAGGTGGGTTCCCGCCGCTTTTTTGTATGCATTTAAAAACTTTTCCAGTAAACCCGTTCCGGCATGGCAACCTCAGGCAACTTCTTCCACATGGAATTTCTTCTTCGGCAAAAAACCGGAAACGGAAAACACGATAAGCGCCAGCCAGATAAAAGCAAAGGACAAAAGCTGCACATGCGTAAAAGGTTCCTTGAAAAAGGCAATGCCCATGATCAGCGTCATCGTCGGCGTCAAGTATTGGAAAAAGCCGATCATTGTCAGGGAAATGCTTCTTGCCCCCTGTGCAAAGCAAATGAGCGGGATTGCCGTCACAACGCCTGTGCCAATTAACAATACGGTTAATCCCGGTGAAACCGTTGCAAAAGATGCCGTGCCTTTTACCTGGATCACCAGTAAGTAGAGGAGCGCAACCGGCATCACAAAGAATGTTTCGAATGTCAGGCCGATAAAAGCATCAATGTCCACTTTCTTTTTCACAAGGCCGTAAAACCCAAATGTGAGGGCAAGGCCGATGGCGATCCAGGGAATATGCCCGTAGCTGAACGTCTGGATCGCGACGCCGCACGCTGCCAGCAGAAAAGCAAGACATTGCCATCGGTTCAGTTTTTCTTTCAAAAAGACCATCCCGAGCAGGATGCTGACAAGTGGGTTGATGTAATATCCCATACTTGTTTCAATGACATGCCCGTTGTTGACCGCCCATATGTAGATAAACCAGTTCCCGCTCACAAGCACGGACGCGAGAAGCAATAAAAGCGGCGTGCGCGGGTGGCGGACCCCTTCTTTTATGCTCGTTTTTAAATCACCCATTTTCCTTAAAAAGGCTAAAAGTATGATCATAAAAATAAAAGACCAGAAAATGCGGTGTGCGAGAATTTCAATAGCAGGCACCTGCTCAATCATTTTCCAGTAAATCGGAAAAAGCCCCCACAAAAAATAAGCAAAAAAGGTGTATAACATCCCGCTTTTTTGATTGTTTCCCATTTGTTGCTTCGCTGGTCCAGGTATACGCCGTCCCCGGGCCATCTCCCCCCTTTCCCCATGATATGTTTCATTATTTTACCATTATTTTCAGATTTGAAAAAGCAAACCGCTTTACAACCTTTACTTTTATCAATGTGCCGACGGAAAACTCTGCTATAATAGGGAATGTATGATTTTTCATGAAGGAGGCCGGAAAGGCATGCGTATATGGTTGGAAAAAGCCCATGAAAAGTACTTCAGCGGGTTTTGGAATCCTTTTATTGTCTTACTGTTGGCAGGCGTGTTTGCTGCTTTTTATTTTGGGCTGACCGGAACGCTCTGGGCCGTCACAGGCGAATTTACCCGCTGGGGAGGGAATTTGCTTCAGCTGTTCGGCGTCGATACGGCTGATTGGGCGTATTTTAAAGCGATCAAACTGATCGGAGAGCCGCAGGACCGGACAGACGGATGGCTGGTCATCGGCATGCTGCTTGGCAGTTTGTTCAGTGCCCTTGCCAGCAAGAATTTTAAATGGAAAGTTCCCCGCCAGAAACGGCGCTGGGTGTGGGGTTTCATTGGCGGCATCATTGCCGGATTCGGAACGCGCCTTGCGATGGGCTGCAATTTGGCTGCGTTTTTTACGGGACTGCCGCAATTTTCTCTCCACGCCTGGTTCTTTATTGCCGGCACCGCGATCGGTACTTATTTTGGCGTCAAACTTGCCGTATTGCCCATTTTTAAAGGAAAACCAAAAATATCGTTCAGCCGGCATGCTGCCAAAAGCACACAGCCGGATCCGCAACACGGGAACTACCAGCTTTATGCTGCTGTTTTGGTTTTGCTTTTTATCGCGCTGATTGCCGCCTGGTATCTCATATCCGGTAAAATAATGCTGGGGCTTGCCGCACTGTTCGGGGCGGCATTTGGGATACTGATCCAGCGCGGCCAAATTTGCTTTACTTCCGGGCTCAGGGATTTATGGCTGACCGGGCGGGGCACGCTCGGAAAAGCGATCATTGTGGGAATGGCGATCCAGACGGCAGGCACCGCTATTTTCATATTTAAAGGCGAAGCCCCTGTTATCCACTGGGCAAGCCCGGGTGCCCTTGTCGGCGGCGTCCTGTTTGGCATTGGCATTGTCATTGCCGGAGGTTGTGAAACAGGGTGGATGTACCGCATTACAGAGGGGCAAGTGCAATTTTTTGCAGTCGGCGCCGGCAATATCGTTGGGGCAACCCTCCTGGCATACGGATGGGATCATTGGGGCATTTTCGATGTGTTTGTCAAAGGATGGCCGGAAGTCAATATTGTCACGTCATTCGGATGGGGCGGGGCGCTTTTCGGTACGGGCGCTTTTCTGCTGGCCCTTTATCTTCTTATCGTATGGCGGGAAAATTGGTATACGAAAAAAATAAACGCAAAACGCACGTTATTCGAAAAGAAAACGTCTGCGTAATCAGGAGGCGGTAAAAATGGCGGAAAATTTTACTGTGGATGCAACACTGGATGTCCGTGGCGAATCATGCCCGTATCCGGAGCTTTATACGCTTGAGGCCATCGAAAAATTAGAAGACGGGAAAATATTGGAAGTGATCGCCGACTGCCCGCAATCTTTTATTAACGTGCCGGCGTCGTGCAAACGGCATGGGCATGAAGTGCTCTCGAAAGTGAAAGACGGAACGACGTTGTATTATTACATCCGCGTTTGTAAATAACCCTGCCGTGCTGGCATCAAGTAATGAAAAAAGGATGTCCCTTATCCGGACATCCTTTTTTCATTACCATTTTTCGATTTTTTTCCGGTCGCCTTTGCTGTTGCCTTTTTTGGCAGAACGGGCCTGCAGTTCGGCTTCC
Source organism: Weizmannia agrestimuris (assembly GCF_943193165.1). NCBI lineage: Bacteria > Bacillati > Bacillota > Bacilli > Caryophanales > Bacillaceae > Heyndrickxia > Weizmannia agrestimuris. The sequence goes on along the minus strand of NZ_CALPDC010000001.1, from coordinate 241,961 downwards.
ACTTCCGATAGTTTGACATTCTGGTTAGACAGAAGGACAAAGGTATGAAACAACAAATCCGCTGTTTCGTAAATGAGTTCTGATTTGCTGTTGTTTTTGGCAGCGATGATGACCTCGCCCGCTTCTTCAATAAATTTTTTTGCGATTTTATCGATGCCCTTCTCAAACAAATAATTGGTATAGGAATTTTCAACCGGCTTGATTTTCCGGCTTTCCATCTCCTCTTCCAGCATGTCAAAGATGCGCCGGTTGGAGGGAATTTCCGCTTCCACCGCTTCCCCTTTTTCATCTAGCCTTGTATAAAAGCATGTCCTTTCCCCCGTGTGGCAGGCAGGGCCTTCCGGGTCAACACGGATTAAAAGCGTGTCGGCATCACAATCCACCTGGAGCGATTTTACTTTTTGCGTGTTTCCACTCGTTTCGCCTTTATGCCAAAGGCTGCCGCGGGACCGGGAATAAAACCATGTTTCTTTCGTTTCAAGCGTTTTTTCGTACGCTTCTTCATTCATATAAGCGAGCATGAGCACATCCCCCGTCGCATCGTCGACCACAATGGCCGGAATCAGCCCTTTCGAAAAATCAAGCTTCACGGATGTTCACCCCTTCTTTGCTGCAAATGTCTTTTACTTCCCGGATGGTAAACGTGCCATCGTGAAAAATGGAGGCGGCAAGGGCTGCAGAAGCGCCTGTTTCTTTCAACACTTCGGCAAAATGTTCCGGTTTGCCACAACCGCCCGATGCGATCACTGGAATTTTGACGGCACCGGCGACCGCTTTTGTCAGCGCCAGGTCAAAGCCGTCTTTTACCCCGTCGGTATCAACGCTCGTCAGTAAAATTTCCCCGGCACCGAGCCGTTCTGCTTCCTTCGCCCATTCAATCGCATCGATTCCGGTATCGATGCGGCCACCGTTTACGACACAAGTCCATTTCCCCTCCGCAGTTTTTTTGGCATCAATCGCCACGACGACACACTGCGCACCAAACCGGTCGGACGCCTTTCGGATCAGGTCCGGGTTTTTGATCGCCGCCGAGTTCACCGACACTTTATCGGCGCCGGCCTTTAACAGGCGGGTCACGTCGAAAATCGTCCGCACGCCGCCGCCGACCGTAAACGGGATAAACACATTTTCAGCTGTCCTTTCCACCATATTGATGACCGTATCGCGCTGTTCGTGGGTTGCGGTAATATCAAGAAAAACCAGTTCATCAGCACCGCTTTCCGAATAAAATGTTGCAAGCTCAACGGGATCGCCGACATTGCGGAGCCCGACAAAATTTGTTCCTTTTACAACCTGCCCGTCTTTCACATCGAGGCACGGAATAATCCGTTTTGCGATCATCGTGCCGCCCCCTTGAGCCGGATTTTGCCTTCGTAAATCGCTTTGCCAACAATGCCTTCCTTGACGCCGATTGCATCCAGGTTTTTCACGTCTTGTTCGCTTGTGATGCCGCCGGAAGCAATGATGTCACAGCTGACCGCTTCAATGAGCGCTTTTAACGCATCAAGGTTCGGGCCTTTCATCGTGCCATCCCTCGATATATCGGTAAAGACGATGCGCGAAACGCCCAGGCTTTCTATTTCTTTTGCAAAACCGATGTAATCCATTTCGGTAACAGCAAGCCAGCCGTGTGCCGCGACTTTCCCGTTTTTTGCATCAATGCCGGCGACGATTTTCTCCGGATATTCGGCGACCGCCGCTTTTAAAAAATCCCGGTTTTCGATTGCGGCCGTTCCGAGCACAATCCGGGAAACGCCTATTTCCGCATATTGATGGACTGTGTCCAAATTGCGGATGCCGCCGCCTACCTCGACTGGAACGGCGGCAGTCTTGCATAAAGAGGCAATCAGTTCAAACTGTGCCGGCCGGCCTGTCTTTGCGCCGTCCAAATCGACAATATGGACCATTTCCGCCCCCATTTCAATAAAGCGTTCCAGCTGTGCCACCGGGTCGGGTGACACTTCTGTCGTTTGGTTAAAATCCCCCTGGTAAAGCCTTACGCATTTTCCGCCAATTAAATCGATAGCCGGGATAATTCTCATGCCTGTACCTCCAAACTGCTTTCCTGCAAAAATATTTTTAACAGTGCCATGCCGGTTTTGCCGCTTTTTTCGGGATGAAACTGCATCCCATACACATTCCCGTTTTTGACAATGGCCGGAATTTCCGCCCCGTAATCGGTTGAAGCCACAATATACGGCGCCTCTGTTTTCGCCTGGTAGGAGTGAACGAAATACACATGTTGATGCTGAAACGGCGCAAAAGCCGGAAAACCCGGTTTCACATCGAGCGTATTCCAGCCGATATGCGGTAAAATTTCATTCGTCTGAATCCGTTCCACCGTCCCCGGAATAAAGCCGAGCCCTTCCGCAACACCATTTTCAAATCCTGTTTCAAATAACAGCTGCATCCCGAGGCAAATGCCGAGAAACGGCTTTTTCTTCCCAAGCTCCGTTAAAACCGGCCGCAGCCCGCGCTTTTCAATTTCGTCCACTGCTGCTTTAAATGCACCGACGCCGGGCAGGATGATGTGGGTGGCGGCAGCGAGTTTTTCCGGGTCGTCCGTTACGGCAACCTCAAGCCCAAGCGTACGGAAAGCGTTCGAGGCGCTTGCAATATTACCCATGCCGTAGTCGACAATTGCGATCATTCTATCAGCCCCTTTGTCGAATTGACGCCTTTGATTTCCGGGTCAACTTCCACTGCCTGGTGAAGCGCCCGTCCCAACGCCTTAAACAGCGATTCGATTTTGTGATGGGTGTTTTCGCCGTACAGCACCCTGGCGTGAAGAGTAACCGCCGCCTGGAACGCAAACGCCTGGAAAAATTCGCGCACAAGTTCTGTGTCAAAATTGCCGAGTTTCGGGTTTTCAAATTCCGCTTCAAAATGCAGGAAAGGCCGGCCGCTGATGTCGAGGGCGACAAAGCCGAGCGCTTCATCCATCGGGACATAAGCGGAGCCGTAACGGGTGATGCCTTTTTTATCGCCGAGCGCTTCACGTACCAGCTGGCCGAGCACAATCCCTGTGTCTTCGACGGTATGGTGGCTGTCAATATGCAAATCGCCTTCCGCTTTTACAACAAGTCCGATGCGCCCGTGCCGCGCGAACAGTTCGAGCATATGGTCAAAAAATCCAACACCCGTATCCACTTTCACTTCCGCCGGATCGTCCAGATTGACGGCAATCTCAATACATGTTTCATTTGTTTTTCTGCTTTTTGCCGCTTTCCGCAACGCACTCACCCTTTCACCCGTTTTTGGACCGCCCGCGCATGCCCGGCGAGCTGCTCTTCCGTAGCAATCGCCATCACATCCGGCGCCGCTTGCTGTAAAGCTTTTTCACCATAATATAAATACGTAATTTTTTTATAAAAATCGTCAACAGACAAACCGGAAGAAAACCGCGCCGTTCCCGATGTCGGCAGGATGTGGTTCGGGCCGCCGTAATAATCGCCGATGGCTTCCGGCGTGTTTTCTCCGAGAAAAACGGAGCCGGCATTTTTCACTTTTGAGAGCTGCAAGAGCGGATTTTCCACCTGGATTTCCAAATGTTCTGGCGCAAGCCGGTTCGAAAGTGCAAAGGCTTCATCTATCGATTCAACAAGCACGGCTGCACTTTGCATCTTGATGGACACTTCCCCGATGTCGCGGCGTGGGAGGACAACAAGCTGTTTTTCAAGTGCCGACTTTGTTTCATTGATCAGTTTCTGTGAGGTGGTGAACAAAAACGTTCTTGCACGTTCGTCGTGTTCGGCCTGGGCGATCAGATCGGCTGCTATATATACTGGATTAGCATTTTCATCGGCAATGATGGCGACTTCCGACGGGCCTGCGATCATGTCGATGCCGACCGTGCCATATACGAGCGATTTGGCGGCAGCGACATATGCGTTCCCAGGGCCAACAATTTTATCGACTTTAGGAATCGTTTCCGTGCCGTATGCAAGCGCCCCGATCGCCTGGATGCCGCCAAGTTTGTAAATGGTCCCGACACCGGCAATATCGGCCGCTACGGATAAAACCGGTGCAATTTTCGTGCCGTTTCTCGCCGGTGTCGCCATGATCACTTCTTCCACGCCGGCAAGGACAGCTGGGATTGCGTTCATGAGAACGGATGACGGATAGCAGGCAGTCCCGCCCGGCACATAAATCCCGGCTTTTTCCACTGGCCGAAACAGCTGGCCTGAAATGATGTTTTCATTCATTTCCATGATCCGGGAGTTTTGCAGCTGTTTCGCGTGGAAACGGCGAATATTTTCCGCTGCTTTTTGCAAGGCGGAAATCACATCTTGCGGGACTTCGTGCCATGCCTGTTTGCGTTCTTCCGGTAAAACTTCCCACGATTCCGGCACTTCCCCGTCAAATTTGGCGGTATATTTTTTCACGGCGGCATCCCCATTTAAGCGAATGTCTTCCAGCACTTCCTTCGCGGTGCGCAGCACGCCTTCATCATGCACGCCGCTCTTGTTTTTCGATTGCAAAAACGTTTCGGCAAATGCTTCTTTTGTGTATTCCCGTATCATTTTGCGACCCCTTCTCCCTGTAGTTTTTCAATAAACGGCCAGATTGCCTGCTTTTTTATTTTTAACGCCGACCGGTTGGCGATCAGCCGCGCTGTGACCGGCTGAATCTCCTCTATGACGGTAAGCCCGTTTTCTCTCAATGTGTTACCCGTTTCCACGATGTCGACAATTGCATCAGCAAGGCCAACGATCGGCGCGAGTTCAACGGAGCCTTCGAGTTTCACGATGTCCACAGATTCCCCTTTTTCGCGGAAAAATTGCTCGGTCACATTTGGGTATTTGGTTGCGATCCGGCGTTTCCGCTGATGGCGGACAGCCTCCGGTTTACCTGCAAGGGCAAACCGGCATTTCCCGAACGGAAGCGGCATTAAATCGAAAACATCGGGATGCGTTTCCGCCAAAATGTCCTCCCCGACAATGCCAAGATCGCAAATGCCGTACTCTACATATGTTGCAACATCAAAGCCTTTTACGAAAATGCAGGTGAATGCATCCGTTTCAACGAGGAGTTTTCTCCCTTTTTCAACGAGCGGTTCAACATGAAAGCCGCGCGACTTTAAATATTGCAAAAATTGTTTTTCCACTCTCCCTTTTGTAAGGGCAATGCTGATCGTCAAATTTCTTCCGCCTCCCAATGGCCGCCCACATTTTTAAACTTGAGGACCTTACTGAATTCGCCTTCTGCAGGCGGCGCGAAACGGATATCCACGATTTTTCCGTCGTATGCAGCCCGCAGCTTTTCTGCTTCCGCAAGCGTTTCTTCCCCGGCAATGATGCAGATTTTTTCCGGTTTTTCTTCCTGAACCAGTTCCTCAGCCAGCATATCGGCGTCAAAAGCAATGCCGACAGCTGTTGTTTGGCGGTGAAACTGTTCGTACAGCTTGTCGTACCGCCCGCCAGAAAAGCAGGAAGCGCCGGTTTGTTTTAAAAATCCCCGGAACAAAATGCCGGTATAATAGGGCAGATTTTTCACCCGGCCAAGGTCAATCATGATGTCTTCCATTCCGACAGCCATGCAAATTTTACCAAGCTTTTCGATATGAATAAGCATATCCGAAAGTGCCGGTTCCGTTTTCCATCTTTCCTGAAATGTCCGGATCATTTCGAACGGACCGTACGCATCCACAAGTCCCGCCAGTTCCGCGGCAATTTTTGCATTGCCGCTTAAACTTGCAATCTCGAATACTTCATCTTTCCGTTTATCGTGCATGGCCCCTCTTAACCGGTCAACCTGGCCGTCTTCCAGATTCAGGCGTGCGACCAGTTCCTCAAAAATACCGGCATGGCCAAGCTCCACCATCACCCCGGTAACGCCGAGCCTGTTAAAAAAGTCATGGGCAAAAAACAGGCATTCACCTTCCCCTAAAAGTTCCGGCAGGTCCACCATTTCGATCCCGACCTGGCGGCTCTCAAGGCCGGGGGTATCCATTCTGAACACTGAACCCTGGTAAGCCCATTTACACGCCCGGAACGGTTTTTGCGAAAGCGCCCTTGCGATGGAGGTGGTCCAGTCCGGGCGCAAAACTTCAATCTGGCCGCGGCCATCAAACCATTTCAGCATATTTTGAAGCTTCATGCCAACCTTTTCATTTGTAAACGTATCCGCGTACTCAACAAGCGGTGTCGAGATTTCCGTATAATTCCGCTTCTCCGCCGTGCGACGGAACATTTCAAACACGGTTGCGCGGTTTTTGACAACCGTGCCCATTTCATCCTGGCTGCCTTCCGGTAAAAACATCGGTTTCACATCCTGTACTTTCTCTTTATTATGTTAGTACTCTAATACACTAAAGGATTTGATTGCATTTAAGATACCATATTTCAGAAAAGCGGTCAAGGTGAAAATTTTTGACAAGCCGGCTTGTCCCGGTCGATTTGGAAATAGAGCGGATAATGGGCGGCGCATCCGGGGTTAAATGGCGCGCCGCAATGCGGGCAAGCGCTTGCCCCCATATATTCCCGGATCGTCATTTCATGCTTGCAGACACCGCAAAGAACCGCTTTTGTATCCCATTCCCGTTTTTCCCACCGCTCGATCGGATGGGCTTCCGCTTCCTCATGGCATTGATAACACGGATAATACTTTCCGCAGCATTTAAAACGGATGGCTACGACATCCAACGGAGAAGCATAATGGATGCAGCGCGTCTCATCATCTACCACCGGGCCGTACACTTTCATTGGAAACGCTCCTTTTGAAATTTTTTCTTTGTTTTTAACATACAGGAATTTGGCTTTCACATCAATGAAACGGGCGCAAAAAAGCTGGCAGTCCCGAGCCGGAAAAGGGCTATTTAGGGCTTGCTGAATTAGCAAAATTCCTAGATTTGGCAAGGATGCTGACAGCTTTGGCATAAATTTAATACAAGGGTTTTATAAAGAATACAGGGAAAAGCTTGCACTTGAAACGCACCCTATGTTAAGGAAGGCCACCAATTTTCCACGCTTCCTTAACGTAGACAGGCTCTATATGAAGGAAAACCCTCGTTTTTTCACGCTTTCTTAACGTAGACGCGCTCTATGTGAAGAAAGGCCGTCAATTTTTCGCGCTTCCTTAACATATACGCGCTCTATGTGAAGGAAGAGCCTCGTTTTTTCGCGCTTTCTTAACGTAGACGCGCTCTATGTGAAGGAAGAGCCTCGTTTTTGCTTGCTTCCTTAACGTAGATGCGCCCTATGTTAAGGAAGGCCACCAATTTTCCACGCTTCCTTAACATAGACGGGCTCTATGTCAAGGAAGAGCCTCGTTTTTGCTTGCTTCCTTAACGTAGACGAGTCCTATGTGAAGAAAGGCCGTCAATTTTCCAGGCTTTCTTAACATAGGGCTTGCAAAAATAACCAAAATTCCTAGATCTGGCAAGGATGCTGACAGCTTTGGCAAAAATTTAGATGCAAGGGTGTTATAAAAATCCAGAGAAAAGCTTGCACTTGAAAGCTGATTCAATGTATAGAGAAGACAGAATCGTATTTTTAAAGATGGATTCTTCTAGAACTTACTGACAAATTGGGTACAAACTCAGAATCGGATTCGTTCAGCAAGGGCTATTTAAATAATGATTTTTTCTTATTCCCTTTTAAAATATCGCCTGTCCATCCTTTCCGGTACAAATAGATATAAAGCAGGATGGTATTTACGACAATCAGGCCGAGCGCTGCAATATAGCCGTAGCGCCAGGAGAGTTCCGGCATGTTTTTAAAGTTCATGCCCCATAAGGCGCTCCAGGCGGAAATCGGGGTAAACAGCGTCGTTAAAACGGTCAGAGTTTTCATAATCGAATTTCCCCTGTGGCCTGAAACCACTTCTTCCACTTTGAGCAGCGTATCGATTTCCTGTTGGTAATCCTGCAAAAGCGCAAGGCATCTTTCGATTTTCATGACCCTTTGCCGGACTTGCGGGTATTCCAAAATATCAGTGCCAAATCCTTCCTGCATGCCGTATAATATCTCTTTCACCGGGATCATCAAATTCCGGCAGACGAGCAGTTCGTGGCGGCGTTCGTATATTTTATCGAGCGTGTCAATATTGTTCCTTTTTTGGATCTCCCAGATCAGTTCGTTTAATTTAATTTCAAATTCGTCTATTTTATCTAGGTAATTATTTACGATCGCGCCGATGATAATAAAAAATGCCTCAATGGCATTGCGGGAATAGGCCATCTGCCCGATGACTTTTTCGATTTCCGTATTTTTCAGCTTGGAAAAATCAAGATCTACCGTCAACAGCGTTTTTTCGGTGATGTAAAAGTGAAACATATCATGTTCCTCACGGTTGATCGTGTGCTGGTCAAAAATAAGCGAGCCTTCGACAAACGGCCGGTCATTTTGGGTTGTATCAATCTTTAAAGTGTTTGTATCATCATTTTTTATATTTTTAATCCATGTTTTGCATTCCTCGTTTTCATCAATAATCCGTGCGATTTCTTTCTCATCCGCACTTTCCAGCTGATACCATTTCCAGTTGTTTTCCTTGTTTTTATACAGATGTAACAAACGTCTTCCCCCTTTCTCTTCCCTTTTTTATTCCCGCTTGCCTGCTGTATCAAACACTGTTGGTGGCGGAAAAGCGAACGGGTAACACGCTTTGTCAAAGCATGGCATACATGAAAAGGCAAGCCCGTGCATAAAATGTACAAGTTTTCCGCGGGAGGGATGGGGGATGTGGACATCGGCCTTTTTGCCGGCTATGTGTTTCTCGGGCTTTCTTTGGCTGCGCCGATCGGACCGGTCAATTCCGCGCGCATTGACAAAGGTATTAAAAACGGTTTTTGGCATGCGTGGATGGTCGGGACCGGGTCGATGATCACGGACGGCATTTTTATGGCGGCAGTGTATTTGGGGCTTGTCCGGTTTTTAAATATTGAAATGGTGCAGGTCTTTCTCTGGCTGTTTGGCGGATTTATCCTCATTTATACCGGCGTGGAAAGTGTAATCAGCTCAAAAACGATCACCGTTGATTTATACCGGAAGAAAGATCCGCTTGCCGCATGCTTTTTAACAGGATTTATCATGTCGATCACAAGTCCTTTATCCATTTTGTTCTGGCTTGGCATATACGGGTCTGTCCTTGCCAAAACCGCCGGCCATTACGGGACGGGCATGTTGCTGGCATACAGCAGCATGATTTTTGTGGGACTTGCCATCTGGGATGTGTTCATCGCCGGTTTGACGGGCGGATTCCGGCGCTATTTCAATCACCGGACACTGCAAATCATTTCCCTCGCTTCCGGCGCGTCTTTAATCGGATTCGGCCTGTATTTCGGCGTGCAGGGGATCAAAACGCTTCTGTCTTAAGAAGCATCAAGGACTTGTACATAAACCGGCCTGCTTTATCAAACAGTATGTAAGGTAAAGGAGGGAACCGGGATGGGCAACCAGAAGCAACCATCTAAAGCGACAAAAAACGGCAACCTGACATGGTGGCAGCTTTCGCTTGTCGGTGTCGGCTGTACGATCGGAACCGGCTATTTTCTCGGATCGGGTATCGGGATCAAAACGACAGGCCCTTCTTTCGTGTTGTCATTCCTGATTGCGGCCGCCGGTACATATATTGTTTTCCGCGCGCTTGCGAAAATGACGGCACGCGACCCACACGAAGGCTCGTTTTGTTATTATGCAAAAAAAGCTTACGGCAACTGGGCAGGATTCAGCTGCGGCTGGAATTACTGGTGTTCGAATGTGCTTATTATGGGGAGCCAGCTGACCGCATTGTCCATTTTAACAAAATTCTGGTTTCATACGGTGCCGTTATGGATACTGGCCGCCATTTACGCAGCCCTTTCCATTGTTGTTGTCCTGCTTGGCACAAAAGGTTTTGATAAGGTGGAAAATATTCTCGCTGTCATCAAAACGGCCGCCATCATCATGTTTATTTTGCTTGCCTTTTGTGCCCTTTTTGGTTGGATTGACGGCGGGCGGGGAACGGGCGGGTTCCTCCCTAATGGTCTCCACGGCTATTTTCCCCATGGCGCGTTAGGCTTTTGGGCTTCGCTCATTTATGCGTTTTATGCGTTTGGCGGCATTGAAGTGATCGGGCTGATGGCGATGCAATTGAAAAACAAAGAAGATGCGCCGAAAGCCGGATCGATCATGCTAGTCGTTCTAACGATGATTTACGTGGTCTCGCTCGGGCTTGCCGTCACAATGGAACACTATACGGCTTTTAATGATAAAGAAAGTCCGTTTGTCAAGGCAATGGCGGACTATCATCTCACCTTTTTCCCCCACGTCTTTAACGGCGCCATTATCATTGCCGGATTTTCGACGATGACGGCCGCGCTGTTCGGGGTTACCAATTTGCTCGTAACCTTGTCGAATGACGGGGATGCGCCAAAATGGTTCGGCAAAAAAATAAAAAAATGGAAAAACCTTCCGCTTCCTTCGCTCGGGCTTGCGGCTTGCGGCCTGGTTCTTTCCATTATTACAGCCCTTTTGCTGCCGGGGAAAATTTATGAATACATTACAACAGCAGCCGGGATTTTGCTGCTGATGAACTGGCTATTTATTATCCTTTCGGCTTTTCGCGTCTTAAAACTAAACGGCGGCGGAAAAATCACGGCCATAGCCGGTATCCTTTTCCTGCTGCTTGCGATCAGCGGGACACTGGCGGAAAAAGAAATTCGCCCCGGGTTTTATGCCAGTTTCATCGTCATGGTGATCATCATTGCCATTGCCGTTTTCGTGAGCCGAAAGAAAAAACAAGCTTCGCACAAACCGGCCCCTGAATAATCAACGGCCGGTTTGTTGCTTTGCAAAAATAAACCGGAGTTTCCCGTCCTCCCATTTCAATTTTGCATCAAAGATTTTGCCATTTTTTCGGAATCCCTTGATCATGTTTGTTTCTTCACCGGCCAGCAGTTTCCTTACATTGGCCAGGCTGATTTTCTTGCCAAGGATCGATTTTGACAGCGTAAAGGTGCAGCCTGATTTCCGATAGGCACTGCAACCGTAAAAATCGCCCTTGTCCACAATGACGCCGCCGCATACCGGGCATTTGCCGGCTTTTTTCCCGATGGTATATTTTGATTCCGGCCTTTTAATGTCATCCGTTTTTAAGCCGGAAAAATCCCATTCGGCCGCTGCCTGAACAGCATCTTGCACAATTTTTCTGGACAGCTTTTTCGTCTGTTCCATAAAAGCGGCTGCTTCTGCCGCCCCCCTCCCGATTTCGCGGAGCCGTTTTTCCCATTTTGCAGTCATTTCCGGAGAAGCCAGAATTTTGCCGCCAATGGCACGGATGAGCACTTTCGCTTTATCAGTGGCATAGACCTGATTCTTTTTCACCTCAATATACTTCCGGTCTTTTAAAATGGTGATGACGCCGGCCCTTGTTGCTTCCGTACCGAGCCCTTCCACTTCCGCCATGACTTTTTCTAGTTCCCTATCCTCAATATATTTTCCGGCCGTTTTCATCAGCGTGATGAGCTGGCCTTCCGTGTACCGTTTCGGCGGCTGCGTTTTGCCTTCTTTGACGTTTGTATCGATGACAACCCCTTTTTCCCCCTGCTTTACATCCGGCAAAATTCCATCTTTTTCCTTTTCTTTCGAAAAAATGACTTTGCGCCAGCCTTCCGCTTCCATTTGCGTGCCCTTGGAAAGAAATGTTGCACGGCTATCCACGACCGTTTTCACCGTCGTGTAATGAAAAACGGCATTGCCGTAATGGGCAGCAATAAGGCGGCGGACGATCATATCATAAATTTTTTTCTCACCGTCCGGAAGACTGCCTGGTGCCACAACCTGTTCGGTCGGAATTATCGCGTAGTGGTCGGAAACCTTTTTCTCATTTACATAACGCTTATTTTGAAGGATGGAACGCTTTGGAAGCGGGAAATACGGAGCATATTCCGGGCAGGCGGATAGTTTTTCCAAAATACCGGGAAAAGTTTCGGCTTCCCCTTTTGTCACGTATTGGGAATCGGAACGGGGATAGGAAACGATCCCTTTTTGGTAGAGGGATTGGACAAGATCAAGCGTTTTTTTCGGTGGAAATTGAAAAGCCCTGTTCGCGGCTGCCTGCAAAGATGACAAGTTAAACAACAGCGGAGGCTGGAATTCCTTTTTTTCTTTTTTCAATTCTGCAACTTCCGCCGGTTTTTGGCGGCAAAATGCGGCAATCCGTGCTGCCATGGCCGGGTCATTCAAACGCGATTCGCCATCTTTCACCCATTTGCCTTCGTATTGTTTGTCATCAAATTGAAACATTGCGGTGACTTCCCAAAACGGTTCGGGTTTAAAATGTTCAATTTCCAGCTCCCTTTTTACGATTAAAGCGAGCGTAGGTGTCTGGACGCGACCGACCGAAAAGACATCGCGCATGCCTTTTTGCCTTAAAAGCAGGCTGTAGACACGGGAGGCGTTCATGCCAACCAGCCAGTCTGCACAAGCGCGGGCGTATGCTTCATCATACAAAGGGCGGGTGTCTTCATCATGTAATAAATGGCGGAACCCTTCCCGGATCGACTGCGGGGTTAAAGACGAGATCCATAGACGCCGGAGCGGTTTTTTGGCGCCGCACAAATGAAGGATGTTGCGGATGATCAGTTCCCCTTCGCGGCCGGCATCGCCTGCATGAATAATATTTGTTACACGCGCGTCTTTTACCAGTTTTTTGACGATTTGAAATTGATTGTATTTTGACTTTGCCACTTCATATTTGAATGTTTCCGGGAGAATCGGCAGCGTTTCCAGTTTCCACTGCTCCCAGGCGGGATTGTAATGTTCCGGCGGGACGAGCTGGGTTAAATGGCCGATCGCCCATGTGCAGAAAGCGCCTTCCGGGAAGATCTCATTCGGCCGGATTTCAATATACCCCTCCCGTTTCACATGCGGAAAAACCGAACAAAGGGTGCGCCCCTGGTCAGGTTTTTCAGCGATGATCAAAGGAAAAGACAAACAGATCACTCCTTTCTTTTTCTAGCTCTACTTTACAATGTTTTTCACACGCTGCCAAGAAAAAATAAACGCCCGGCCGGGTAAATCCTTTTCCACTGGATTTACGCGGCCGGGCGGCGTTTCAAAATGCGGTATTTCCCCCATCGTTCATTGTCACTTCCTAAATGGTTGTTTTCTGTTTTGCTGTGCCTGTTGAATGTTTCGGGTGCAAGTACCGGATCACCATCCGTGCGCCCATTAATTCAGCACGGTGATTTGGATCGTACGGCGCCCCCAGTTGGCGGCTTTTCCTGAATCCGGGACGAGGACATCGATACGGTTTCCTTTAATGGCGCCGCCCGTATCACCTGCAACAGCGGTCCCGTACCCTTCGACATATACTTTTGAACCGAGCGGAATCACGTTCGGATCGACGGCAATCACTTTTGCGTTTGGATTATTTTTAACATTGATGCCGGTCGCTGTAACGCCGGAGCAGCCCGGATCATTGGCTGTATAAGCGGTCGCGGTGACGGTCATCGTTTTTCCCTGCGGTTTTGGAGCCGCCTCTTTGGAAGATTCCACGTGCACGGTCGGCTTTTTCACGTCCACTTTTGCATTTTCCGTGTTTGTTTGCGGCTGGACGGAAACTTCCGCTGCACGTTCTTTTACTGTCACTTTGCTGTTCGGATTGGAACGAATCACGATTTGATCATGCGGGAAAATGACATCCGATGACAGATCGTTCCATTCTTTTATTTGTTCAACCGGCACGCCGTATTTTTTCGAGATATCCGACAGCGTGTCACCGGCTTTAATGACATAAACGTTTTTCGGGGAAATGGTTAACTTTTGTGAAGGATAAATCATTTCGGTGGAAAGTTGGTTATTTTGTTTTAATGTTTTAACGGATGTATTGTATTTTTGAGAGATCCCCCAAAGTGTATCCCCCGGTTTTACGGTATAAGTATCCGGCGCTGCGGCTTGTGCATTGACAGCCATTACGCTTGTGATTGTCACCGCAGCTGCAAGTGCTGATACTGCTTTTTTCATAAATTGTAACCTCCTCTTTTTGCCGGCTTTTGTGCCAACACCGTAAATCCTAACACACGGATTTAACAGGCGGATAACGGCAAAATGTTGATTTGGTTACACAAAAACGCTTCTTTGTAATCCCGTGAAAAATTTGTAACATAGGCATAAAGTCACGAATTCGCGCATAGAAGCAGAAAAACACCGTCGAATTGCGGCGGTGTTTGCAGCACTTTAGTCCTGTTGATCGATTTTTTTCAGCGGTTCTTTCGCCGGCCCTTCTACCACTTCGCCTGTACAAGCAAACCGCGAACCGTGGCACGGGCAGTCCCATGTGCGGTCTCCCGAGTTCCATTTCACTTCACAGCCCATATGGGTACACGTCGTATCAAGCAGATAGATGTTCCCGTCCTGGTCTTTGTAGGCGCCTGCCCGCTTTCCATTGATACGGACAACGGCCCCTTCGTCATTTTTTAACGCATCTAAAGATTGATTCCGCATGTCAAGTTTTCCTTTGACGAGCTGCCCGGCAACATCGACATTTGCCGAGATAAATTTTTTGACCATCGGATCCGCTTCAAAACGCTGCGGGGAAAAGATACCGGCATAAGGATTTTCTTTTTGCATAATCCGGTCCCGCATCAGCATGGCGGCGAGATGGGTGCCGGTCATCCCCCATTTGCGGAACCCTGTTGCGACCATGACCCTTTCTTCATTTTTGGTAATGGGGCCGATATAAGGGATTTTATCTAATGTGGTCATATCCTGGGCTGACCAGCGACAGCAGAATGCCCCTATTCCGAATGTTTCTTCTGCAAATTGCTGCAATGCTTCATAGTGGCGGATCTCCGGTTCCCCATGGCCGGTTTTATGGTTCTCTCCGCCGACCAAAAGCAGTTTTTCCCCGGCTCCTTCCGCTTCCCGGAATGAACGCGACGGCTGCTCCGCATTAATGTACATGCCGCCCGGAAAAGGTTTTACAGGTTTCACGGCAAGCAAGTACGAACGTTCCGGATACATTCTTGAGAAATACAAGCCTTTCGCATTGTAAAAAGGATAGTGTGTACAGATGCAAATGTATTTGCACGTCATGGTATGCCCTTTTTCCGTTTTGATTTTTAATGGGCTGCCAAAATCGATATCTTTCGCAGTGGTTTGTTCAAAAATCGGGACATTTTTGTCCATTAAATATTCAATCAGTGCTTTTAAGTACGAAAGCGGATGGAACTGTGCCTGCCCGGCCATTTTCACCGCTTTTTTCCCGGGAATCCCGTCCGGCAGCGAACCGATCCATTCTCCCGGGATGCCGAGGGTTTCATACGCCTGCATTTCTTTTTCCAGTTTTTCAATATATGCATCGGAATTGGTATAGAGAAAGGCATCCTGCCGCGAAAAATCACAGCGGATCCCGTGCTTCAGGATCGTTTGTTCAATGAACGATGCAGCTGTTTCGTTTGCTTTGTAATAAAGGGATGCTTTTTCTTTTCCTATATGCTGGATCAATTCATCATAAATGAGCCCGTGCTGTGCGGTGATTTTTGCCGTCGTATGCCCGCTTGTGCCATTTGCAATGGATCCGGCATCAAACAGGATCGTTTTATACCCTTCGTTTGCCAGCAAATAGGTAGTTACAATCCCGGCCATTCCGGCACCCACAACGGCCACATCGGCTTCCATATCCTGCGTTAACGATGGAAATTGCGGCATCGTGACCGTTTTGCGCCACAACGGTTCAGGAGATTGCGGCATTGAAGTTCCGTTCATGATTTGACCTCCCCGAAAGACTGTTATGTATAGTCTTCCCCGGGGAGGCCGGTCTAAACATTGCGATTTAGCTGTTGAGCAATTTATCCGTAATCTGGCGCATGATATCGCCTCTTGAGATGACGCCGACAACACGCCCTGCCTGATTGACGACCGGAAGCTTTTTAAAATGGTGTTTTGCCAGAATCCTGAGCGCATTTTCAAAATCGTCTTCAGGCCTTACCGTATACAGTTCCCGCCGTTTCATAATCTTTTCCACCGGGAAGTCCAGGCTGTGCACCAATTTTTCATTAAAGTCTTCCTGCTCATTTACCACGATCGTAATATAAAAATCGTAAACGGTCCGTGCCTTTGGCTGCAAAAAGCGGATGACATCCCCGTCGCTGATCATACCGAGCAGCTTTCCTTCCGCGTCCACGACCGGTACGCCGCCGATCCGGTGGTGGGCAAGCACCTTTAACAGTTCCCGGATCGTTGTCTCTTTTTTTACCGTAATAACATCCCGGATCATAAAATCTTTGACTTCCAATTTTCTCGCCCCTTTATATCCATCCATTTACAAATTATTGTAAACCTTTGCGGGGAAGGAAGCAATGAACAAACCGCCTATTGTGTGCCATCTACGTATTTCCCGTGATCCGGGAGCGCGATTTCATCAAATCTGGATGCAAGGTCCTCAAGCCCTTTCCTCAAGCCGGAGCCAGACATCGGGATCCCGTGGCCGCAAACAGCAGTTTCCGGCTTTAAAGCAGCTAATTTTTCAACTGAGCGTTTGGCCGCTTTCCAGTCATTTGTAAAATAGCGCGGTGGCCCGTTTACTTCCTGCCTTTGCACCAGCACTTTCCAAAATTCATCCTGCCTGACGGTGATAAATGCGTCCCCCGTGATCAACACGCTGTCTGCTCCCCTGAAGAACGACACATGCCCTCTCGAATGGCCGGGCGTATGGATCCATTTCCAGCCCGGCAAAAACGGGACCGTCCCGTCTTCGGGAAGGGGCTGGACAGCATGGCCAAGATCAACCGGTTCATTCGGATAAATCATGGAAATCTTCGCCAGCAGGCCGCCTTCAACGGACGGATCGGGATCCGGATACGTTTCACGCCCGGTTAAATAGGGCAACTCCAATCGATGTGCAAAAACCGGCACGTCCCACTTTTCCAATAATGGCGCAATCGCTCCGACATGGTCAAAATGGCCGTGCGTCAGTAAAACCGCTTTTGGTTTTGCCTTTTCCCCGAAGCGTGCCCGCACGGCTGAAAATATCGCTTCGGCAGAACCCGGCATGCCGGCATCCACGAGGACAAATGCATTGGTTCCGGCCCTGCCGATCAGGCACACATTGACAATTTGGATGGTAAGGCAATAGATATCCGGCAGCAATTCCCTGCCTGTTCCGCTTTCAATCGAAGTCATCGGGATGACCCGGTGGCCAAACGGGTGATGAATGTCTTTGTCCATAAAATCCCCTTCTTTCATTTTCCTTCTATTTATCTTTTCCCGTTTCTCGAAAGCCTTACCCGTAACCTCCTATCATCAACCGAAAAAGCAGTCAAAACCGGACTGCCGACTTTACAAGGCGCCTGTTACCATGAAGCCTGGTGCCTTCAGCGAAAACGGCAAGGCGCAGTTGGCCTTGCCGTTTTCAAGTTGCTTTTATGCCGCATGCCTGTGTGGATTGCGGTATTTTGTCAGCAGCTGCGGGGCGGCATTCAAGAGAATCGCCGCAACAGCTGCGCATAAAATCGCATTCCCAATCATCGTGCCGCCGTTCATGATGAGAGAATAGAGAAACGCCGACTGTCCTTTAGGCGCATAGGAACCCCAAAAAATCACGCCGGCTACGAAATGCCAGAAATAGCGGGCGAAACTTCCGGTAAGAACGGAAAGGCATATCCAAAAAGTCATCGTGCCCTTTTTATCGTGACGACAGCTTCTTTCGACAAGCGGCCGGAAAAGCCCGGCAAACCCGATGAACGAAAAAGCGACCGGATATTCCATGATGCCCTGAAGCGGGTTAAGAATATCATTAGCATCACCGGTGACGATCTGCAGCAGGCTCCAAATAAATCCGGAAGCAACACTTGCTTTAAATCCCCAGCGAAAAGCGACCACAAAAATCGGCAGCATGGCAAACGACAGAGAAATCGCGGACGTCACCTTAATGGACGGCAATAAGTCCAACACGAGCGCGAACGCCGCAAAAATAGCCGCTTCAATCATAGCCTGTAAACTTAATTTGCCCATAAAAAAATCCCCCTTTTGGTATGCATGAACATAACGAACCATGGGAGGACAAAAGAAATTCCACATCCCTACGCCGGCATTAACCGGACAGGTTCAAAGGGTCAGAACATGGCGTTCACTCTCAGCTTAACGCTCCCCCTGTGGTTACGTTCATGAAATTGTCACCTTTATGATAAACTTTTTGCCACAACATTTCAACAAAAAATTTAATCTTTTGGCAATAACAGCTCCGGAAAATTGTTTTTCGGCGAATTGACGCGTTCAGATACGGCATACATTTCCATTAGGTCTGCATCATACTGCGAAAGGAGTGGCAACAGCCGGCCCGCCTCAGTGACCGATGTGTCCAGCCATTTTTCTTCATCTTCCCTGCGTAAAATCACCGGCATCCGGTCGTGAATTTTTGCCATCATCCTGTTCGCCTTTGTCGTTAAAATCGTGCAAGTAAAGACCGGATTCCCTTCCTGGTCCATCCATTTTTCCCAAAGCCCGGCCATCGCAAAAATGCCCCTGTTCTTAAGCCTGATCCGCATCGGCGCCCGGGTGCCGTCTTTTCGGTTCCACTCAAAAAAAGAATCGGCCGGAATGAGGCAGCGCCGCCTTTTCACTGCCTCCCGGAAACCCGGTTTCTGAAATACGGTTTCGCTTCTGGCATTGATCATCTTATGCCCGATTTTCGGATCTTTTGCCCAGGAAGGAATCAAGCCCCATTTTAAAAAACCGAGTCTGTACTGCCCATGGGCGCTGATCACGGCAGCCACCATTTGCGAAGGCGCGACATTATAACTTTTGGCATATTCACTGCTTGAAAAAGAAGCTTTGGCATGGAACCTTTCTTCCAATTCATTTACAGATGCCGTTAACGTGTACCTCCCGCACATCCAAATCCCGCCTTTCTTTCTATCCTGAAAATATTGCCCGCTGATTTTCATCCTCTGCCATACCGCGTATGAAGCGGCAAAGATGCCCATTTTTCCCCATTTTACACAAAAAACAGGCAGATAAAAAGGATTTGGCCCAGTTGCACCAAATCCTTTCTCTGTTCCGGAACGCACCGCTTGTTAACCCTGCCCCCGAGCTGGGATGTTTGCAGCAGTTCCCGGTTTTTCTTCTCTTTTTCACATTCCGCTCTTTAGGCCTTGTTTCTTTCAAGAAAATGCCGTTTCCGAAGCAAGGAATCGTTCCGGCAGGGAGCGAGCACGGTTTCCATGCCCTTTTTCACCATCCGCTTTCCGGATCGTAAGGTTAAAAGCCACCCGGTTACCGGTTTAACGCCGCGTCTTCTTCTTCGATCCGGCGCAGCCGTTCAGCCACTTCTTCCGGTGTAAGGCCGTGTTCTTTTACATATAAGTTATTTGGTACGGTGCGGCATTCATGCGAGCAACTCCGCATATATTTATGTTCATTTTCTTCCGAGCATAAAATTTGCTTGTTGCAGGCCGGGTTGGCGCAGTTGACATAACGTTCGCACGGTTCCCCCGTAAAATAATCCCGGCCGACAACGACATGTTCTTTTCGGTTGACCGGAACGGAAATCCGTTCGTCGAATACATACAGTTTGCCGTCCCACAGCTCGCCCTGCACTTCCGGATCCTTTCCGTATGTTACAATCCCGCCGTGCAGTTGGCCGACATCTTCAAACCCCTCTTCCAAAAGCCAGCCCGAAAATTTTTCACAACGGATGCCGCCTGTGCAATACGTCACAATTCTTTTGCCTTTTAATTGATCTTTATGTTCGCGCACCCATCCCGGCAGTTCACGGAAAGCGCGGATATCCGGGCGCAATGCCCCGCGGAAATGCCCGAGATCATACTCATAATCATTGCGCGCATCCAGTACGACGGTATCTTCAGCCAGCAGCGCCTCGCGAAATTCTTTCGGAGACAAATATTTTCCCGTTTTTTCATTCGGATTGATGTCTTTTTCAAGCCGCAGCGTAACCAGTTCCTTGCGCGGGCGGACGTGCATTTTTTTAAACGCATGGCCATCTGCTTCATCTTCTTTAAAGACCATGTCCCGGAACCGGGGATCGGCGTGCATCTTTTCTTTATATTTGGTTGTTTGTTCAACCGTTCCGGAAACGGTGCCGTTGATCCCTTCTTTGGCAACGAGGATACGCCCCTTTAAACCGGTCTCTTTGCAAAACTGCAAATGTTCGGCTGCAAAGGCTTCCGGATTTTCAATTTCAACATACTTGTAATACAATAAGACTCTGTACGGCTTTGTTTGTTCCATTATTGATAACCACCTATCCAATTATATTTGCAAGATATAATGCAGGCTTTCAGGTTACACTGTCTCTTACAAACCACCATTTTACCAAAAGCCCGTTTGCATTTCAAAATTTTCACTGTGAAAACAGAAGAAACGAAATGATTTATCAATCCTGTTTGATGCGTTATACTTGTTCAGACAGGAATAAAAGAAAGGTGTTATGCAATGAAATCGCTTGTACTCGCCGAAAAGCCGAGCGTCGGGCGCGAACTTGCGCGCGTCCTCGGCTGCACGGAAAATAAAAAACGTTATATTGAGGGGCCGCGCTATATCGTGACATGGGCGCTCGGCCATTTGATCGAACTGAAAATGCCGGAAGATTATCATCCGAAATATAAAGAATGGCGTATGGAAGACCTGCCGATTCTTCCGGATAAAATGGAAATTAAAACAATCCGGCAGACCTATCCGCAATATAAAGCGATCGAACAGCTTGGCAAAAGAAGCGACATCAAAGACTGCATTATCGCAACCGATGCCGGGCGCGAAGGCGAACTTGTCGCACGCTGGATTCTGGAAAAAATGCGCTGGAAAAAACCGGTGAAACGGTTATGGATTTCTTCCCAGACCGATAAAGCGATTAAAGACGGATTCAAACAGTTAAAACCGGCAAAGCAGTATGACAATCTGTACCACTCCGCCGTTTGCCGCAGCGAAGCAGACTGGCTGATCGGATTGAACGTCTCCCGTGCTTTAACCGTGAAATACAACGATCCGCTCTCCGCCGGGCGCGTGCAGACGCCGACATTGGCGATGGTGCTCGAGCGCGAACGGGAAATCCAGTCTTTTGTGCCGAAAAAATACTGGACCATTGAAGCGCTCGCCGGAAAACTCGAAGTATCGTATGACCAGCATGGCGAAAAACGGATATTTGACGAGCAAAAAGCAAATGCCATACATGCGGCTTTATCCGGGCAGACTGCCGTCGTGACAGAGGTGATCCGCAAACAGAAGCAAGAGCAGCAGCCGCTCCCTTACGATTTGACGGAACTGCAACGCGATGCCAACCACCGTTTTGGTTTTACAGCAAAAAAAACATTGAACGTGCTGCAAAACTTATATGAACAGCATAAACTCGTTACCTACCCGCGCACCGATTCGAAATATTTGACGAAAGATATGGAAAATACGATGTACGACCGGCTGCTTGCGGTGAAAGATGCATACAAAGAAGAAGTTCAGCCGGTCCTTTCCCGGAAAGGTAAAATACTGGCCAAACGTGTCATCAATGATGCGAAGGTGACGGACCACCATGCGATTATTCCAACAGATGAACGCCCGGCCTTATCAGATTTGTCTGCCGATGAACGGAAAATCTATGATCTGATCGTAAAACGGTTCCTTGCGCTATTCTATCCGGTTTATGAATATGAAACCGTCCAATTTAAACTTCAAGCAGGCGGAAAAACCATGACCGGGCGGACAATGGCCGTGAAAAATGCCGGTTTTACCGCTGTTTTGCACCATGAACAGGAGCGGGAAAATACGACGCTGCTTTCGATCAAAGAAGGAAAAAAATTTAAGCTGGAACAAATCCGGCTCAGCCAGCATTTAACCGAAGCACCGAAACGGTATTCCGAAGCGGATATTCTTTCGAGAATGGAAAAATACGGACTCGGGACGCCGGCAACACGCGCCGATATCATTGAACGGCTCGTCTCCTCCGAAACGATCAGCCGTGAGTCCGGCCGCCTTGTGCCGACCCCGAAAGGCAAGCAACTGATCGACCTTGTCAATGACGAGCTAAAATCGCCGGAACTCACCGCCAAATGGGAAGAACAGCTTGAAGCAATTGCCCGCGGAAAAGGCAACCCGAAGCAGTTTTTGGAAACCATCCGCCGGGAAACCGTACGCCTCGTCCGTGAAATCCGGACGAGTGACAAAAAATACCGCGCCCACAATTTAACGGGAACAAAATGCCCGGAATGCGGTTCCCTTATGAAAGAAGTAAACGGAAAAGACGGGAAAAAGCTTGTCTGTTCAAACCGGGAATGCCGGTTTACAAAGCGGAAAAGCCCGAAACTATCAAATAGGCGCTGCCCGACCTGCCATAAAAAGATGGAGATTCATCACGGCAAATCCGGCGTCTATTTCCAGTGCCGCCACTGCAATATTGTCCAAAAAGCAGACGAAAAGAAAAAAACTTTGTCAAAACATGAAGAAAAGAAATTGCTGCAAAAATACACAAAGAAAGAGGAAAGTTTCGGCAACAGCCTGGCAGATGCTTTAAAAGCCGCCTTGGAAAAAGAATAGATTGGATATTTGAAAAGCCCGGCCGAGCCGGGCTTTTTTTATAAACATTTTCGCGGTCAATACGGGCAATTTGGGCCCCTAAAAGCGCGCCCTTCCCCATGATTCAAAACGGCCGGGAAAAATTTAAACAACATGGAAATGCATATTCATTCACTTTTTAACTTTCTTATAATATAATTATATTATAGATATTTATACCGCTTTTTCTCATCTGTTTGATCGGGAGCGTCCTTCATTGTAAATATTTTTTCGTTCTCCGGTTCAGGGAAAAATCCTTGGCTTTGGAAAACCCCGCTCTTAAAGGAACGGCTTATGTATGCGTAAAATGTACATTTTTTCACAAAAACATTTGGAAAGGGGATAAAATATGGAAGAAACGGCAAAAACATATGCCCAATTCAGGCAGAAGAAAAATAAGTGGGCGGTACTTGGCCAGCGTTTTATCTTTGTCAGCCTCGGCGCGATGATTATGGGGGTTGCCCTCGAGCTGTTCCTTGTCCCGAACCAGATTCTGGACGGCGGCATCACCGGCATCTCGATTATCCTTTCCCACCTTGCCGGCTGGAAACTGGGGCCAGTTATTTTCATCTTAAATCTCCCATTCTTTTATATCGGGTACAAGCAAATCGGGAAAACTTTTGCCTTGACCACCCTTTACGGCATCTCCATCATGTCGGTGACAACCATCCTGCTGACCCCTGTAAAAGTGTTTACGGATGATTTGCTGCTGTGTACGGTTTTTGGCGGTATTATCCTTGGCATCGGCGTCGGCCTTGTCATCCGCTGGGGTGGCTGCCTTGACGGAACAGAAGCGCTTGCCATTCTATTAAACAAAAAGCTTCCTTTCTCTGTCGGTGAAATCATACTCGGTCTCAATCTCTTCATTTTTACCTGTGCCGGCTTTGTGTTCAGCTGGAAATATGCTATGTATTCGGTCATTACCTATTTTATCGCCACAAAAGCAATCGACGTGGTTGTACAGGGGCTGGATGAATCCAAATCGGTATGGATCATCAGCGACGAGATGTATGACATCGGTGATGCGATCATGGCCCGCCTCGGCCGCGGGGTAACCTATCTAAACGGGGAAGGCGCTTATACCGGAGACAATAAAAAAGTCATTTTCTGCGTCATCACCCGCCTTGAGGAAGCAAAATTGAAATCGATTGTAGAAGAATTTGACAAAAGCGCCTTTATCGCGGTTGGAAACATATCAGAAGTGCGCGGCGGCAGATTTAAGAAGAAAGACATTCACTAACAGCGTAACTGAGGACTGTCCATCCGGGCAGTCCCGTTTTATATGCGCGTAAAAATTTTTCCATTTTCATGCTGCCCGGGCATACTCCCCCTCCCTTAAATTAGGATTCTTTCGCAGTGTATGGTAAAATGATGATTACGATTGTAAAACAGACAAAATTAAAGTATACTTTGTACTGATCTCTTTAAAGTGAGTGAATAGCTTTGATTCAAAACATCATCGATTTTGTAAATGACCCGGCCGTCTGCACGCTGTCATTTTACGTACTGGCAGCAGGTTTTCTTTATTTGAGCCGGTTTGTGATCAGGCCGGCAGCGTTTGTTGAAGCAAGGCCTGCCGCCGTCATGCAGGATTTTACTGTACACACTCGCCCGGCTGCGGAATGCCGGTGCAATTTCTTTACGATTTGGATTTTAAGTTGCGTCAGAATACGGACATATCCTTCTGAAGATCCTGATTCGGAACCGGATTTAAGACCGGTCAGAAAGGACAGGATTTGTGCAATATACTAAAGGAGGATATTTCATGAAAAGATTTTTCAGTTTTACATTGGTTTTAAGCAGTTTGCTGTTCGTTTTAAGCGCATGTTCAAATTCAACAAACAGCACGCACAGCGGTGGATTTTTCCATCATTATTTTGTTTCCCCGTTTTCAGTTGTCATTAAAGCAACGGCCCAGCTGCTTCATGGTGATTACGGGATTGCCATTATTGTTTTGACGTTAATCATCCGGCTGATTCTCATGCCTTTTATGCTGCATACATTCAAAAAACAGCAAATCATGCAGGATAAAATGAAAGTTTTGAAGCCGGAAATGGATAAGCTGCAGACAAAAATCAAAGCGGCCAAAACGAAAGAAGAACAGGCAAAGCTGCAGCAGGAAATGATGGGGTTGTATCAAAAACACGGCGTTAACCCGCTGAATATGGGCTGCCTGCCGATTATCATCCAAATGCCGATTTTAATGGGGTTTTATTATGCGATCCGCGGCTCGAAAGAAATCGCCACCCACTCCTTTTTATGGTTTAATCTCGGACAAACAGATATTCCGATGGCCATTCTCGCTGGTGTCATTTATTTTATCCAAGCCCAAATTTCACTGATCGGTATTCCTGAGGAACAGAAGAAACAAATGAAATATATGATGCTCATGTCGCCGATCATGATCCTTTTTGTTTCTTTTTCAGCTCCGGCGGTTCTGCCGCTGTACTGGACAGTGAGCGGGCTCTTTATGATCGGACAAACACTGATTCAGAAAAAATTTTATCAGTCCCATCCGCCGAAGGAAGAATCCAATTCATAATTGTATCTGATCATCAAAATATAAAAAAGCGGCGGGTCACAGTTGATGTGTTCCCGCCGCTTTTATGTTGTTTACAGCCCCGGGTTTCCGGGGATTTTTTATACCGGTTTACTTCTGTTCAGTAACTGCCTCGTTTTCCTCCGGCAAGTTCTCATTTTGCTCCATTTCCTGATGCGGTTCTTCCGTATTTGCTGTATCATTCACAAATTCGTACAACCCACGGTCCGGTTTGCGGATACGCGGATCGAGTTTTTCGACGGATTTCATGAAAGAGGTCATATTAGCGATTTTATAGCCGGTTTTTTCTTCGATCATCCGCTGCAGTTCAGCCCCTCTGATCGGTTCCGAAACGTTTTTTAGTATTTGGATAGCCTCTTCTCTCATCTTGCCCGACCTGCCCTTTTTTGACGACCGCGATTTCCGCACCTTTCTTTCATTCGTAAGGGCTTCGCCGCCTGAGGTTTCCGGCGAGACGGACGCAAGCGCATTAAAAGATACATATTCCGGTTTGCCGGATGCTTTTACCTGCTGGCCTTCATTTTCATCCAGCTCCCTTAATCTTTTAAAAATATTTTCCCGTTCTTTTTGGAATTCCTGTATAACCCGAATCTCAGCGTCTTCCAGCTGCTCCAGGCGGATTTTTAGTGCCATTCTCTCATTCATTGTCAATTTTATCCCTCGTTTCTTAAAATATATGTATATATAGATTATAATATGAAACTAGTAAAATAAAAAGATAAAATAATTATTTTTTATTAGAAAATTAGTAGCGAATAATTATTCATAAAGGGGTATGTCGAATTTTTGCGATTTTCCGCAGATTATGTTCAAATTATTCGAATGATTTCTATTGCGTCTATTTTTGATATTTAGTAGAATATGGATGTAAGCGCTGACAGGCTGGCGCACAAAGCAAGTATATAAGGAGGCTTGTCTCCTTGAAATTAACATAAATGGAGGGGTTGGAATGGAACAATTAACCGTGCAGTTGGATGAAAGGGTTCAGCATTTCCTTCAGGGCAAAAAGAAAATGTTCATCAACGGGCAATTTGTTGAAAGTGCATCCGGAAAAACATTTGATACGCCGAATCCGGCTACCGGCGAAACGCTGGCTACGATCTATGAAGGGAATAAACAAGATATCGACCGTGCCGTACAAGCAGCCAGAAAAGCATTTGACGAAGGCCCGTGGCCGCGGATGAACCCTGCCGATAGAAGCCGGTTAATGTATAAATTGGCGGATCTGATGGAAGAGCACCGGGAAGCGCTGGCGCAGCTCGAAACGCTCGACAACGGGAAACCGATCCGTGAAACGGCAAATGCCGATATTCCGCTTGCCATCGAACATATGCGGTATTATGCCGGCTGGACAACGAAAATCACCGGCCAGACCATTCCCGTAAACGGCCCTTACTTTAACTATACCCGCCATGAACCGGTCGGGGTTGTCGGGCAAATTATCCCTTGGAACTTCCCTCTTTTAATGGCAATGTGGAAAATGGGTGCCGCGCTTGCGACCGGCTGCACGATTATCTTAAAACCGGCTGAACAAACGCCGCTTTCCGCCCTTTACTTGGCGCAGCTGGTAAGCGAGGCTGGCTTCCCGGACGGCGTTGTCAATATTGTGCCAGGCTTTGGGGAAACTGCCGGAGCCGCCCTTGTCGACCACCCGCTTGTAGATAAAATTGCCTTTACCGGTTCTACTGAAGTCGGAAAACTGATTATGGCCAATGCCTCGAAAACGTTAAAACGGGTGACGCTCGAACTTGGCGGAAAATCCCCGAATATTATTTTGCCAGATGCCGACTTGTCGAAAGCGATTCCTGGCGCCTTAAACGGTGTCATGTTCAACCAGGGGCAAGTATGCTGTGCCGGTTCGCGCGTGTTCATTCAAAAGAAACATTTTGATAATGTCATTGCCGATATGGCCTCCCACGCCCAGTCGATTAAGCAGGGCTTCGGGCTCAATAAAGATACGGAAATGGGGCCGCTTGTTTCAGATGAGCAGCAAGCGCGCGTTTTGAATTACATTGAAAAAGGACTCGATGAAGGAGCGGAAATTGTAACAGGCGGGAAAAAACCGCGTGAAGAAGGCTTCTTTGTTGAACCGACGATTTTTGCAGATGTCCGTGATGAGATGACGATCGCCAAAGAGGAAATTTTCGGTCCTGTTATTGCGGCCATGCCATATGAATCCCTTGATGAAGTAATCAGCCGCGCCAACAGCAGCGAGTACGGGCTTGCGGCAGGGGTTTGGACGGAAAATGTGGCCAATGCGCACTATATTGCAAACCGTCTCCGTGCGGGCACAGTTTGGGTCAACTGCTACAATGTGTTTGATGCCGCTTCCCCGTTTGGCGGTTATAAACAATCCGGCATTGGACGTGAAATGGGTTCTTACGCACTCCAAAACTATACGGAAGTCAAAAGCGTCTGGATTGCCAACCCTTAAAGGGCACCAAAAAGAAAAGCATCGGCAAAACCGATGCTTTTCTTTCATACTATTAAGATTCCAGCAGCAAATCTTCAGGGTTTTCAATTAATGTCTTCACCGTTTTCAAGAAACCGACAGCATCCTTTCCGTCAATGACGCGGTGGTCATAGGAAAGCGCCACGTACATCATCGGGCGGATCTCAATTCGGTCTCCATCGACTGCAACCGGGCGTTTTTGTATGGTGTGCATGCCGAGGATACCAACCTGTGTCCCGTTGATAATCGGTGTCGAGAACAACGAGCCGAAGACACCGCCGTTTGTAATCGTAAAGGTTCCCCCCTGCAGATCGCTTAATGCAAGTTTATTATCGCGTGCTTTTTGGGCAAATGCAGCAATATCCGCTTCAATTTCCGCGAACGATTTCCGGTCGCAATCCCGGACAACCGGTACGACAAGCCCTTCTTCTGTGGATACTGCAATGCCGATATCATAATATTTTTTCAGCAGCAGCTCATTGCCCTGAATCTCCGCATTAACATACGGATATTTCTTCAATCCCGCAACCACGGCTTTTGTAAAGAACGACATAAAACCGAGACGGATGTCATGATCTTTAACGAACTGTTCTTTTTTCCGCTTTCTTAAATCCATGACAGCTGTCATATCAATTTCGTTGAATGTCGTCAGCATCGCCGTTGTCTGTGTCACTTCAACGAGCCGTTTTGCGATCGTCTGGCGGCGGCGTGACATGCGGATTCTTTCAATCGGTTTGCCGGCTTCTTCCGGCACAACTTTTCCAGCTGCAGGTTTTTCCGGTGCTGCCGGCGCTTTTGCCGCAGCTTGCGGATTGAAAGTTTCCACATCTTGTTTCCTTACCCTGCCAAGCGGATCCACTGCCGGCACTTGCGATAAGTCAATGCCTTTTTCGCGTGCCAGTTTGCGGGCAGCCGGAGAAGCAATCGGGCGGCTTTCGCTTTCTTCCTGAGCCGGCTTTTGTTGTTCCGGAGCAGACGCTTGTGTTTGCGCCGGCTTTTGCTGTTCCGCAGCAAAAGCTTGTGTTTGTGCCGGCGCCTCTGCTTGTGCCGGTTGTGGTGCTTCCGCTTCTTTTTGCGGCGCGGATGGCGTTGCACTGTTTTCCCCTGTTCCTTCGCCGACAATTGCAATGACATCGCCAACTTGTACTGTGTCCCCTTCTTCAAAAAGGAGGGACTGGACGACACCCTCTTCTTCCGAAATGACTTCTACATTTACTTTATCTGTCTCAAGTTCTACAATATATTCACCTTTGTCCACATGGTCCCCCGGATGTTTCAACCATTGTGCAATGGTTCCTTCCGTGATGGATTCTGCCAGTTCAGGCACTTTAATTTCAGCCACAACACTTGTCCTCCCTTAAAAGTATCACTTTTTTTATATCAAAGCCTCCTCCTTCATCTTCCGAGCAGCGCGGCATGTGCGGGCTGCAGGATGAAGCGGGCAAAGCAGCGGTTATTTTGCGCATATTGAAGC
The DNA here is from genome assembly GCF_943193165.1 of Weizmannia agrestimuris. NCBI lineage: Bacteria > Bacillati > Bacillota > Bacilli > Caryophanales > Bacillaceae > Heyndrickxia > Weizmannia agrestimuris. The sequence continues at coordinate 212,994 of NZ_CALPDC010000001.1, read as the reverse complement.
CCCCGCCCCTTTGGAAGGAGCGGGCCGCCGTTTAAGGGCGGGTAATGGCTTCAGTCAGAATTCTGTTTTGTTCCTTTTTATGGACGACCGGGTCGCCTTCCGACGGGCTTGATCTTCTCGGCCGGCCGATGTACCGGATTTCCGCTCCCTGAGGCGCCAGCTTTCTTAAATACGGTTCAACGAAAGACCAGGAACCCATATTTTTCGGCTCCTCTTGCATCCATACAATTTCTTTCGCGTTTTTAAAGCGCGCGAACATTTCCTTTAATTCCTGTTCAGGGAAAGGATAAATTTGCTCAACCCTTACCGTATGCAGCCAGCTGGTATTTTCCGCACTGTTCAGCTTTTCTTCCAAGTCTACAGCCACTTTCCCGCTGCAAAGCAGGATTCTTTCGACTGCATCCGTATTTTTCGTACCCGGGCCTTCCAGCACGGTGTGGAATTTTCCGTCCGTCAGTACAGACGGCTCTACAGATGCCAGCGGGTGGCGAAGCAGGCTTTTTGGCGTCATGAGAATGAGCGGGCGGATTTCTTCTTTTGCCAGCCATTTTGCCTGCCTTCTTAAAATATGGAAGTATTGGCCGGCTGTCGAAACATTTGCCACTGTCCAGTTGTTTTCCGCTGCCAGTTGCAGGAAGCGTTCCACCCTGCCGCTTGAATGTTCCGGACCCTGTCCTTCGTATCCGTGCGGCAGCATCATGACAAGCCCTGATTTTTGCCCCCATTTTGCCCTGCCAGATGAAATGAACTGGTCAAACATCACTTGCGCCATGTTTGCAAAATCGCCGAACTGGGCTTCCCAAATGACGAGCGTATCTGGCGAAAAGACGTTATAGCCGTATTCAAAGCCAACGACGCCAGCTTCAGTCAGCGGACTGTTATAAATGGCAAATGAAGTTTGAACGCCGGACAGATGATGGTGCGGAATGTATTCTTCCCCCGTCTGTTCGTCGTGCAGGACGAGATTGCGCTGAGCGAACGTGCCGCGCTGTGTATCCTGGCCGGTAAACCGGATCGGCACGCCATCTTTTAAAATGGCTGCAAACGCGAGCGCTTCCGCATGGGCCCAGTCAATTTTTCCCTTGCCGTCAAAGACGTGTTCGCGGCGTTTCAAAATCCGCGCCAGTTTTTTAAAGACATGGAAGTTTTCAGGCCAGGCGAGCAATTCAGCGTTCCAAGCCCGCAGTTCCTGTTCCGGCACCCCTGTTTCCATGCTCAAATAACCTTTTTTCACATTTTCAGGGGGTTCCATGGCCGTATCGGGTTCCGCTTCGCCGTCCGGCACTTTTTCGTAAGCCGCCTGCAGTTTTTTCTGGACGGCTTCATCGATGGTTTTGACCTCTTCGGCTGTCAGGACGCCTTCTTTTGCAAGCTGTTCACCGTAAATGGCCCTGACCGTCGGATGATTGTGCACTGCATGGTACATTACCGGGTTGGTTACCATCGGTTCATCCATTTCGTTATGACCATAGCGACGGTAGCCGACTAGGTCGATCACAAAATCTTTATGGAATTTTTCGCGGTAAGCATACGCAAACAGCGCCGCCTGTACGCATGCTTCCGGATCATCCGCATTCACATGGAGGATCGGCACTTCATAACCTTTTGCCGGATCGGAAGCATATTTCGTTGACCGCGAGTCATACGTTTCGGTCGTAAACCCGATATTGTTATTGGCGATGATATGGATCGTCCCGCCTGTCCCGTATCCGTTCAGCTTGCTCATGTTCAGCGTTTCTGCGACAATGCCCTGCCCCGCAAATGCGGCATCCCCGTGGACAAGAATCGCAAAGGCGCGGTCCGGATCGCGGTCCGGATAGCCCGTTTTGTTCCGGTTATCCTGCGCGGCGCGTGTATACCCTTCGACAACAGGATCGGCAACTTCCAAATGGCTTGGATTGTTGGCAAGTACGATGCGCGCGCCGATCGGTCCGCCGTTTTGCCCTTTTCTGTCCGCGCCGAGATGGTATTTAACGTCGCCGGTCCATCCGTACGTAATGCCGATCGATCCTTCGGAAGGGATTAAATCTTTATTGGAAGCATGCTTGAATTCTGCAAAAATGAGCTCATACGGTTTTTCAAGAATATGGGCAAGCACATTGAGGCGGCCTCTGTGCGCCATGCCGATATTAACGGTTTTCACACCTGTTTTTACCGCTTCAATAATCATTTGTTCCATCAGCGGAACGAGCGCATCAAGCCCTTCAATGGAAAAACGCTTTTGCCCGACAAATGTCCGGTGGATAAATTTTTCAAATCCTTCCACATCGGAAAGGCGTTTTAAAATGCCGATTTTCTGTTTCCGGCTGAGTTCGCGGAAAAAGCTGCCCGATTCAACAGTCCGTTGCAGCCAGTGCTTTTCTTCCATGTCGTGAATATGGTCAAACTCAAAGGCAACTTTTTGGGTGTACACTTCTTTTAAATAATTGATGGCATCAAGCCCGTTTTTGACCCTTTTAGGTGCATCCGGGCAAATAAAGGATGCCGGCACTTTTTTCAAATCTTCTTCGGTTAAATCAAATTCTCCCAGTTCAATTCTTCTGACATCCCCAACAGGTTTTTGGAGCGGGTTGATATCCGCTGCGAGATGGCCAAAAGTCCGGATATTGTCCGCCAATTTGACGGCAGCGACCATTTTGCTGAAAATCGTCGGGTTTGCCGGCAATTGGAAAGAAATATCCGCCTGCCCCTGTGTCGGGCTCCCGCCTTCGGAAACAGCGGGCGCGCCCCACTGGTCAAATACTTTTCTCGCCTCTTCGTCGATGCTCTCCGGATCTTCCAGGTATTGTTCATATAAATCCATGACATACCCAAGATTAGGCCCGGAAAAACTTTCCCAAAATCCCTTTGGTGTAGTTGCATTCATTTTGAAAAACCTCCAGCCCTTCGTCCCTTATTCACTTTCGTATGATTTCGTCTGGCGGATACCAAAACGGAACCATGAAATTATGTAACGATAAAGAATTTTGAAAGCTGTAACGCTTACAAACTCAATTTTAGCACTGTAAGCGTAATAGATAAAGTTAAAAACTCTTATTTTTAAAAATTTGCATGAATAGTGATTCATTCTGTTTTTTCCCGGAAAGTGATGCTGCATTTGCCTCACCTGATTGTTCAAAACCGCATATTTTATTATATCCCCGTTGCAGAAAGGAGCAAAAAAATGTTCCCATGGAAAACGTTTCCGTTCACCGAAGAGATCTTCAAGATGATGAATATGCCATTTCCGCCTGTACAGGAACATATCAACCAAGCCCTTTCTCAATGGGACGAATGGGGCGCTGCGTTCAAGAAGGGGGACGGGGCCGATGATCCGGCTCCCTCTTCCCCGGATACGGGCGCCCCGTCTATAGAAATATTTGAAACACTGGATTTTATTTTTATCCGCGTCCCTGTCCAGGAGGAAAGCATGCTCACAGGCTTAAAAATCTTCCACACTTCCCTTCAAGTCATGTTAAAATCATTTCCAAAACCGGACTCGGAACAGGTGATACGGCTGCCTTCCCCGGTACGCAGGAAAGGGACGACCGCAAAATACCGGGATGGCATCCTGGAAATCCGGCTCCTGAAAAAAAGCGAACATGAAATGACAGAAGTCGGCATTGATTTTTAACGACTCTGCCTTCTCGATAAAACTTACAGTTGGTTCTGACAGTTCCCGTTTTTTTGCGTATCAAAAGACTTACCCATCACGGGCGAAAGGCGGACACCTTGCCAGACACGGCCCTGCACCTTTTCTTTAAAAAGAAAAAAGAACGTTTCATTTTTTCGAAACGCCCTCTTTTCCACCTGTTTTTTGTTTTGCGACAAGGGGGAATGTAAACCGGATCTCGGTCCCTTTACCAACCTCGCTCGCTGCTTCTATCGTGCCGGAATATCCTTCAGTCAGTTGTTTGGCAATGGCGAGCCCGAGTCCGTTCCCGCCTTTTGCGCGGCTCCTTGCTTTATCCACCCGGTAAAAGCGGTGGAAAATTTGCGGCAAATCTTCTTTCGGGATCCCGATGCCGTAATCTTTTACTGTTAACATGGCCCTCCCCTTTTCCTGCTTGAGTCGGATATCGACTTTGTAAATGCGGTCGGAATATTTTATCGCATTATCAAATACAATGATCAGCACCTGCTCAAGATGGTTCTCGCTCATTTGGATGTCATAGGCCTGATTGGGATCATATTGAAAATTGAAGTCGAACTGCTGATGGATCATTTTAAAATTGCGGATCACCCTTTCTGTGACTGCCAAAAGATCTGCTTTTTCCTCATTGGCCAGTATTTTGGCTTCTTCCGCCCGCGAAAGATCGAGCAGTTCCTCCACCAGTTTTTTCATTCTGCTTAATTCCTGCAGCGAAGCCTGGAGCGACTCTTCAAGAATCGCAGGGTCATTTTTCCCCCACCGGTTTAACAAATTTAAGTGCCCTTCCATCACTTGGACGGGGGTCCTTAATTCATGGGAAGCATCCTCGACAAACCGTTTCTGCTGCCGGAACGACTGTTCAATTTGGTCCATCATATCGTTAAAAATATTGGTCAATTCCCCCATTTCGTCTTTAGAGGCGCTCGGCTCCATCCGTTCTTGGAATCCTTTTTTGCGGATGCTTTGCATCGTGGAAGAGAGCTTTTTCAGCGGTTTGAGGAAATTTTTTGCCATCATAAACCCGAGAAAAGCACTCAAAAGCAAGCCCACGCATCCGGCGACCATCATGACAAACAGAACATTCCGCATTAAATTTTCATACCGGTATAAAGGATAGATCACTTCAATATAGCCGTTGAACGATTGGGAGCGGAACGGGCTCCTTCCGACTAAAATTTGATGATTGCCCGCGCGGATCAGGCTGACCCGTTTTTCGTTCACCGGCACAAACGGCACTTTTGCATCGGTGGAATGAATGCTTTTTACGACAAGCATTTCCTTTCCGTCCGCATTGATAATCCGGATCGACTGATCTTTTTCCAGCACCTGCTGAAAGAGCGTCCGGTTCGATAAAATGTCATCGATGTTTTCCCCCTTGTTGTTCAAATCATCCAGCGCCTCGGATACCGAAGTCGCCTCTTCATGCAAAAGCCATCTGCTGATCAGCGTATACTGGAAAAAGCCGAAAATCAGAAACGTTAAAAAGATCGCAATACTTGCGCCAACGGACCATTTTACTTTCAAGGAACTTTTTTGCAGCCAGTGTTTTACCGCTCTCATTCGCGCATCACATATCCTGTCCCCCGCACTGTCTGAATATAGCTGTCTTCGCCTTCTGTATCAATTTTATTGCGCAAGTACCGGATGTACACATCGACAACATTCGTTTCGACCTCGGTTTCATATCCCCATACTTTGTTCAGGAGTGCTTCCCGGGTCATGACAATATTTTTATTTTCCAAAAGCGTAAGCAACAAATCGTATTCCCGTTTTGTCAACTCAATGGTTTTTCCTGCCTTTTTAACAAGCCGGCTTTCTTTTTCCAGCACAAGGTCACGGAACTTGTACGTTGTTAGCGCTGCTTTTTTGGGCTCGGCGTACTCCATCCTTCTGAAAATGGCCCTTAGCCTTGCGAGCAATTCTTCAATCGCAAATGGTTTGACAATATAATCATCCGCCCCGTGGTCAAGCCCGGATACCCGGTCCATAATGCTGTCCCGGGCGGTAATCATGATGACCGGTGTTTCTTTTTCCTGTCGTAAGCGGCGGCATACTTCAAGGCCGTTCAGTTTCGGCAGCATTAAATCAAGGAGAATCACATCCCAATCCTCCTCCAAAGCCGACTGCAACCCTTCCCGTCCGTCATACGCCACTTTCACTTCGTATCCTTCATGCCTTAACTCCAGCTCAATAAAACGGGCCAGATTTTTTTCATCTTCCACCAGTAATATCCGTTTCATGATGATTCCCCCTCGAAGTTCTTTTGCCGGAACTCTTTCTTTTCCGCTGCCCTTATTATAGCTCCGGACAGCGCATGATCAAGGAGAATCCGCTTTTTCTTATATGCTAACCGAATGAAAGGAAAAAGATATGAATGGTTTGTTAAAAAATGATGAGAAAGAAAACCCGTTTTTTCCATTCATAAATGTCTCCGGTTGGGCAGATAGTAGTAAAGAAGAGTGCTGACATTGAGAAGAAGAAAGGAAAATACAGACAATGGATCATTTGACAACGAACACACCTTTATCCGATAAAAACAATGAAATCCATCAAAAAAGATGGGCGATTGTTGCATTATCGTCCATTCCCCTGATTATGACACTGGGGAATTCAATGTTGATTCCGGTCCTTCCCCTCATGGAGGACAAACTGGGCATCAGCAAAGTCCAATCCAGCTATATTATCACCTTTTATTCAATTGTCGCCATTTTCCTTATTCCGGTTGCCGGATTTTTATCGGACAGATACGGCCGAAAAATGGTCATTATCCCGTCACTTGCGATTACGGCTATAGGAGGGGCGATTTCGGCATACGCGGCCTGGCAACTTGATCACCCGTATTCCCTTATTTTGATCGGCCGGACTTTGCAGGGCGTTGGGACGGCCGGCGCAGCACCGATCGTTTTGCCGCTTGTCGGTGATATGTTACACCGCAACCGGGATGTGAGCACCACCCTCGGCATTATTGAAACGGCCAATACGTTTGGAAAAGTATTGAGCCCGATTCTCGGATCCTTCTTGGCAGGATTGATCTGGTTTTTGCCTTTTGCGGCCATCCCTGTCTTTTGCCTGATCTCTATCCTGTCTGTTTTGTTTCTTGTCAAAAGGCCGGCACACGAAAAACAGGGGCCGGGAATCAAAGCATTTATAGGGAATACGAAAAAGGTGTTCCGAAAGCACTGGCGCTGGCTGTCGGCCGTATTTGCGATCGGGGCCATCGTGATGTTTATTTTGTTTGCGGTGCTGTTTTATTTGTCGTCCAATCTGGAAGACCAATACGGCTACCATGGCGTGAAGAAAGGGTTTATTTTGGCCGTCCCGCTTGCGGCATTGTGCCTTTCTTCCTTTATAACCGGGAAAATCATTAAAGAAAACATGGTACTGATGAAATGGATTATTTTCTCCAGCGTGCTCATTACCGGAGCCTCCGTGCTCGTGATCACTTTTTCGGACCGTTTTTTCTATTTAATAGGGACCTTTCTCATTTGCGGAATTGGAATCGGCGCCTCCCTTACGCCTTTGGATGCGCTGATTAATCAGTCGATTGAAAAAGAAGTCCGCGGAACGATCAGCGCCATTTACAGTTCTATGCGCTACATCGGCGTGGCGGCAGGTCCGTTATTTATGGCCAATTTTATGAAAGGGCGGGTTGAGATCAGCATGGTGATCATGGCCGGTTTCTGCCTGGTGGCGGCAGGACTTACATTTGTGGCGGTGAAACCGGACAAATCACGCGCTGAAGCTTCTTCCCCTGCCTAAATTTTGGCGCTGTGCGATATCATTTGTAGCGCCTTACCGTTTCAGGTAAACTGATGACGAAGAAACTGAAAGAAAGAAGGAGGGAATGCTTTGGCTGAAAACAGACCATTCAATCGGTTAATCCATGAAAAATCGCCTTATTTGCTGCAACACGCCCGTAATCCGGTTGACTGGTATCCGTGGAGCGAAGACGCTTTTGCGAAAGCGAAGCGGGAAAACAAGCCGGTTTTTGTTTCCATTGGCTATTCAACCTGCCACTGGTGCCATGTGATGGAACGGGAGTCTTTTGAAAATGAAGAGGTAGCGCGGATCCTGAATGAGAAATTTGTGGCGATTAAGGTGGACAGGGAAGAGCGGCCGGATATTGATGCTATCTATATGCTTGTTTGCCAAATGATGACTGGGCAGGGCGGCTGGCCGTTGAGTGTATTTTTGACGCCGGAGAGGGTTCCTTTTTATGCGGGAACCTATTTTCCGCGGGAAAGCCGGTATGGGATGCCCGGTTTTAAAGAAGTGTTGCTTTATTTATCCCAACAATATACCGAAAATCCGGACCGTATCAAGGATGTAGGGGTACAAGTCAAACAGGCGCTCGAGGCAAGCCGGGAAAAAGGGAAACAAACGGCTTTAACAAAAGAAACGATTGGGCGCGCTTTTCAAGCTTACAAACAAGGTTTTGATCCCCGCTACGGCGGTTTTGGAAAGGCGCCGAAATTTCCAATGCCGCATTCACTCGTATTTTTACTGATGTATGCCAAATTTTATGAAAACCGGGATGCGCTTAGGATGGCAACCAAAACATTGGACGGGCTGGCGCGCGGGGGAATTTATGACCATATTGGTTACGGTTTTTCCCGCTATTCCGTTGATGAAAAATTTTTGGTGCCACATTTTGAAAAAATGCTTTATGACAATGCGCTGCTTGTGCTGGCCTATACCGATGCTTTCCGGATGACGAAAAATGCCCAGTACAAAAAAATAACGGAAGAAATCATCACGTATGTGCTGCGTGATATGGCCCATCCGGATGGCGGGTTCTATTCCGCGGAAGATGCCGACTCAGAAGGTAAGGAAGGAAAGTTTTATGTGTGGACGCCTGCAGAAGTAAAAGATGTGCTGGGGGAACAGTTGGGCACGCTCTTTTGCCAGGCATACGGCATTACCGGGCAGGGAAATTTCGAAGGAAAAAATATCCCGAACCAGATTACAACGCATTTAGAATCAATTGCAAAAAAAGAAGGGATTTCTCCCGCGGCGCTCGCAGAAAAATTAGAAACGGCACGGCAAAGCTTGTTTCAACACCGGGAAAAGCGGGTACGCCCGTTCCGCGATGATAAAATTTTAACGGCATGGAACGGCTTAATGATTGCAGTGCTCGCAAAAGCAGGGCGTGTTTTTCATCAACCATCCTATGTGCAGGCTGCAGAAAAAGCGGTTTCTTTTATCAGGGACAACTTGATTCAAAATGACCGTGTAATGGTGAGATACCGCGATGGCGAAGTAAAGAATAAAGGTTTTATAGACGAATATGCCTTTCTCCTGTGGGGATATATGGAACTGTACGAATCCACTTTCGCCCCTTTTTATTTGGCGGAAGCAAAAAAACTGGCCGGCAATATGATCGATTTATTTTGGGATGGTCATGGAGGAGGCTTTTTCTTTAGCGGAAACGACGATGAACCATTGCTCGTCAGGCAAAAGGAGTCTTATGACGGGGCACTGCCTTCCGGGAACAGTGTCGCAGCCTGCCAGTTGTTAAGGCTTTCGAAACTGACTGGGGATTTTACGTTGGAAGAAAAAGTCCAGCAATTGTTTCAGGTCTTCAGCAAGGATATCCATGATGAACCCACTGCCCACGCCATGATGCTGCAGGCAGGGATGCACGCACAGCAGGCAACAAAAGAAGTCGTGATCGTGATGGATGATGAAACAAAAGAAGTTGTTGATTTCATTAACCATATACAGAAGAACTTCTACCCTGGCATTTCCGTCATGGTGGTAAAAAGGCGTGAACAGGCGAAACTTTCCAAAATCGCTTCCTTTATTGAAGATTATGCCATGATAAACGGACAACCAACCATTTATGTCTGTGAAAACTTCAGCTGCAATCAACCGACAAATGATTTTCAAACTGCCATGGATTTGCTCTTTAAAAAATGATTTATGCATGGAAGGTGGATGCCTTCCTTTTTTTATTACATACGGGGAGCAGAAAATGAACAGTTGCCCGGAACTATGATGATGCTGCTCCGTTTGCTTTGCTAGGATAATCCCTTTTTGAAATACGCACCATTTTCTGATTGCCGTTAAATCTATCTTCTTGCATTTTCCATTCATCTTCTTTCTTCCAATTTTTTATATCAAAAAAACATGTTTACACATTATAAATTTTTGATATAATAAAAGCGACCAAACCTATGAAGGAGGCAATATCATGTTTACGAGTGCGAATGTAACAGTTACGGTAGCGGATTTAAAAAAAACCGTTCAATTTTACACCGAAACCCTTGGATTGAAGCTGCAGGGCGAAATGGACGATCATTTTGTACAGATCGAAGCACCGGGATTGACGATTGGGCTCCTGCATCTTACCGGAGAGCGGAATGCCCAATCGGCAAAATCAGAAAGCATGTCGATTGGATTTGTGGTGCAGGATTTAGAGGCAGCCATCAAGACATTGAAATCCCATGGTGTTAAATTCCATGATTATGTTGAAGGGAAGGCAGCCCAGGTCGTACACTTCAATGACCCTGACGGCAATACCCTTTACTTAGTATCTGATCATTAAAAAAGAGGCGGCTTTCAAATGTCATCCATGCCAACTTGGCAGCCGCCAGACAGGTTAAGCGGAATCCCGGCGCTTCCCGCTGCACCATCTTCCCACAATTATATGGCGAGAGTCTGTTTGTTGGATATTCATGGTTCAGCATCCCTTGTTCCATAAAAAGGAAGTTAGACGGAAAGGAGACGTTCGCTTGAACGAATTGTTCATACTTGGCGAATTGATGAACAACCCGATGCACGGCTATTTGCTGCATCAAATTTTGAACGCAATTGTGGGCCCCACACGAAAAATCAGCTGGGGGGCGCTTTATCCACTCATTCACAGCATGCTTGCAGACGGTCTGATCGAGCAGGTCCCCGAAGAACAACCGGAGGGCGCTCGGCGGGGAAAAGGAAAAAAGAAAAAGATTTACAAACTTACAGATGAAGGTAGAATCCGGTTTTTCCGGCTGATGGAAGAACCGATTCCATACTCACCGGATTATGAACTGCATTTTTATATGAAGCTGAAAAATTTTGGTCTGGTCAGTGAGGAAGTGCAGTTTTTAATTTTGCATCAATATAAAGATTACTTGCGTTATGAAATCCGCCATGAGGAAGAACGGTTGGTTTATGCGGGAGGGGATAAACGGATTCCCAAGGAAGAACAGCAGTATATCCTGACCTTTTTCCGGCACCGGTTAGAAAAGCTCCGTTTTGACGAAAAGTGGGTATTACAATTAATCCATCAACATCGTGAGAATAGACAAGGGCTTGAATAAAGTGTGAAAACGGAAAGCTGGACATACTTGTGCAAACCCATAAGAAATCCGGAATGATGCATTCACAATATTCTTTTTGCACGGCACAACAAACAACCCCCGGTTGATTCACCGGGGGTTGTTTGTTTTATTTATTCTTTTTGGCTGAATCCGGAATGGAGGTTTCAGGCAACCCACTCATATCCGTCTGGTCAAAGGAATAATCGTACTTGTTCCGGTTCACCGGCGTAAAACCTTTTGGTGTGTAGAAACGGAGCAGGTCGTCGTACACCACTTTATCAGACAGATTCAGCATCTCTTTTGCAATCTTTTCATCATTTTTGCCAAGTTTTGGATTGACTTTTTCACCGGTCGCATTGTCGTAAAGCGTTCCGGATACTTGCGTGAACTTATTGGTGACAAAATCGCCGTTACGGAACGGAACGACTTGGCGATGCTGGCTGGACAAAAGATCAGACCCGAACTGGATGTAGTCTTTTGTATCAACGCCAAGCAAATGCATCACCGTCGGCATTACATCGACTTCACCGCCGTACGTATGCTTGATCCCGCCTTTTACGCCCGGAACATGGATAAACAGCGGCACCCTTTGCAGCTGCGCGTTCAAATATGGCGTAATTTCAGGGACACCGAGCACTTTCGCCATTGCCGCATTGTGATTTTCCGAAATGCCGTAATGGTCGCCGTACATGACAATCACGGTATGGTCATAAAGCCCGGATTCCTTCAAATAGGTAAAGAACTGCTGCATCGCTTCATCCAGATAATGGGCGGTTTGGAAATAGTTATCAACGGTTTTATCACCGAAATTGCCTTTCGGGAAGTCAGCATCCTCTTCATCCAATGGAAACGGGAAGTGGTTTGAAAGCGTAATAAACTTCGTATAGAAAGGCTGCGGCAATTTGGTCAAATACTGCATCGATTCATTAAACCAAGGTTTGTCCTTCATCCCGTAGTTTAACGTATTTTTGTCGCTCATATCGTAATACTTGGCGTCAAAGAAACGGTCATAGCCGAACGATTTGTACATTTCGTCACGGTTCCAGAAAGTCTTATAGTTTCCGTGGAAAACAGCCGATGTATAGCCTTTCTGGCCAAGAATGGCAGGTGCTGCCTGGTACGTATTTTGTGCTTTCGTCGTAAATACAGACCCCGTCGGCAGCGGGAACAGCGAGTTTTCCATCATAAACTCGGCATCAGACGTTTTCCCCTGGCCTGTCTGGTGGAAAAAGTTATCGAAATAAAAGGTGTTTTTATCCTTTGTCAGCGAGTTTAAAAACGGTGTGACTTCTTTGCCGTCCAATTTGTAATTGATCAAAAAGTTCTGGAACGACTCAAGTGAAACGTAAATGACATTCATACCCTTTGCCGCGCCGAAATATTTGCTGTCCGGCTCGGTATAGTTCGCTTTCACATAGTTTTCCACATCGCTCACGTCACTGCTGTCAGCCATCGCCCGCTGTGCAGACGATTTTGTTGTCTGGATCGCATCATAAAGCGTGTAATTGTACATACCGAGATATTTCACGATATAGCTACGGTCAAAAGTCCGCGTTAAAAGCTGCGGGCGGTCCGCTTCGGCAAGGCCGAGATTAAAAATGAAAAATGCAATCGCGGCAATCATCAGCCCGGCAAGCGAGCGGCGGTTGATTTTCCCTGCGTTGGCCCTGACGGTTTTCGTTGCAATCAAGGCAATGAGGATGATCGTATCAAAAAAGTAAAAAATATCATAAGGCTTCATTAATGCAGCTGCACTCCCGCCGAGGTCGCCGAAGTTTTTCGTCTGCGACAAAACCGGCAGCGTAATGAAGTCATTGAAGAAACGGTAATAGCATACATTCGCGTACAGCAAAACAGACAAAAGCACGTCAATCACAGTCATTGCAATGATCCGGCCGCGTCCCTTAAAGAAAAGCGCAAGCGCAAAGAAGAACAGTGCCGAGCTGATGGGATTGATGGCAAGCAAAAATTTCTGCATGCCGTTTTGCAGATCCAGATTGAATTCCGCTTTATAGACAATATAAGTTTTTACCCAGAACAATAAAACCATGAGAAAGTACAGGGCGTATTTTTTATTTAGCAAACTTTTAATCTGGTTAAACGAGATCTTCATTCAGTATTCCCTCCCAATTGCCAAACTCTCCGGCAACAATTTCAGGACGCTTCATTTATTCATACCAACATATTGTAATACAATTTTAAAAAAAAGCAAGCGCTCATCAACGGCTTTTCCAGCCCCTGGGCAGCCCTTTCCGGCCAAGCGGGGCTGTCCGCGCCGGAATTCCGCATACCCACCGCCAAATATTTTTATTTCCACCATATTTTATTACAATTTCAATTTTCTTTCAAACAAGTTCAACGCAAGCGCAGATAAAATGACCCAAACAAGGCCGGCCGCATATCCTCCGGCAACGTCGCTCGGGTAGTGGACCCCTAAATAGATGCGGCTAATGCCGATGGCAAGCACCAATAAAAGGGCAAACAGCGTCCCCGCGACCTTCACCCACCGGCGTTTCGCAATGCGGAACAGGATCAATACGAGGCAGCCGTATAAAATCATGGATCCCATCGAATGCCCGCTTGGGAAGCTGTAACCCGTTTCCTGGACGACACGCATAATATCGGGACGCTGGCGCTTGAATATGTATTTTAATATGGTGTTAAAAACCCCGGCTCCAAGCGCGACAGATACAGCGAGATAAAGGCTTAGTGTACGGTATTTTTTGATCCAGAGCACAAGGGAAAGAAAGAGGGTGACCGCCGCCGCCCCTTTTACAGATCCGAGAAAGGTAACAGCCAGCATCACGCTCGTTAGCCGGCCGGAAATATTCCCCTGGACAAATGAGATAATCGGAAGGTCAAAATGCCGGATCTCCGCCTGGTTGAAGTGACCGGCGATTTCAAAAAAAATCCAGGTGCAGAAGGAAAGCACCAGTAAAACGAACAGCCATTGCACAATCGTCTGCCTTTTCATCATCAACCTCCAATATGAAATAATTTACCATATTGGAGGCTTTCCGGCAAATTTTCCGGCATTCCCCGTGCTATCCGGTACCGCCCGGTTTTTACGCTTCTTTTGCCTTTGTTTTGGCCGCTTTTTTTGGTTTTTTTGCCGGTTTTTTTGCCGGCTTTGCCCTGTCGATGGAAGCCTGGAGCGCCGCCATCAGGTCGGTCACATTGTTTTCCGGTTCTTTTACTTTTGCCGTGACGAGTTTTTTTCCGGTCCGTTTCGATTCAATTAAAGCCATCAGGTTTGACCGGTATGCATCCGTATATTTTTCAGGCTCAAACGATGTCGTTAACTGATCAATCAGCAAAATTGCCGTCTCAATTTCTTTTTTCGAGACTTCATCATCTTGCGGCACATTCGGAACGTCAGATGCTTTCCGGACTTCATCCGGGTAATGGATCGTTTCCATCAAAAGCGTGTTTGCATACACGCGGATAACGGCGAGCTGCTCCTTTGAACGCATAACAATCCGGGCAAGTCCGACTTTCTCTGATTCGGTCAACGCTTTCCGCAACAAGCCGTAAGCTTTTACGCCCCCTTCATTCGGGGACATGTAATAACTCCGGTTAAAATAGACCGGGTCGATCTCCCGCATATCAAGAAAATCCATAATTTCCACTGCTTTTTCTTCTGTCTGTTTGCGCAGTTCTTCCAGTTCTTCCTCTTCCAATACGACAAACTTTCCTTTCGCGATTTCGTATCCTTTTACGATTTCTTTTGCGTCCAATTCTTCCTCGCACACCGGACAAACCTTTTCATACCGGATCGGGGAATGGCATTTTTTATGAAGGGAACGCAATTTGATATCTTTATCTTCCGTTGCGGCATGCAGTTTAATCGGGATATTGACGAGTCCGAAACTGATCGTGCCTTTCCACATCGTATGCATGAATGAAACGCCTCGCTTTTTGAAGATAATATATGTACGAATCCACCCCGCTATGTACTTCAACTTTTGGAAAAAGAAAGGGTGCTCGAAATGAAACCGATGTTGCCGGTTTTAAAATGGTCTCTGCCAGATACAGGAAAGTGGGTATACGAAATTAAATATGACGGTTATCGCGCGATCCTCGACTGGACAGAAGACGGCATGCGGTTATGGAGCCGCAACGAAAAAGATTTGCTGCCCCGGTTTCCGGAAATCCGCACCTTTTTGCAAACGCTTGAAGGCCGTGTAAAAGGGCAGCTTCCGTTACGGCTTGACGGCGAACTTGTGCTGCTTGAAAATCCGTATAAAGCTGGCTTTGGGGAGCTGCAACGCCGCGGGCGGATGAAAGCTGAAGCAGCTGCAGAGCAGGCGAAAATGCGCCCCGCCCATTATCTCGTATTTGATTTGCTCATGCTTGGTGGAGAGGATATGGCCGGCAAACCGTATTTGCAGCGAAAAAAAGCATTGGAAAACTTATGTGAAACGCTCGCGCTGCCGCTCTCCCCCGCCCCGGGCGAAACGGCACGGGTTCAGCAAATCCCGTTCACCCGTGACGCATCCGTCTTAAAAGAGACGGTGAAAAATTTTAACAGTGAAGGCATTGTCGCAAAACAAACGGACAGCAAGTGGGAAGCGGGAAAACGAGTTGAAACATGGATAAAAGTGAAAAATTGGAAGACAGCCGCCTGCTTTATTACGGCTTACGACGAGAAAAACGGGTATTTCGATGTCGCAGTGTTTAAAGATGGCGACATTTTTCCAATCGGCCAGTTTCTTTTCAGCATGAATCCGGACGAAAAACAAATCCTCACAGAAGCGGTCAGGAAAAATGCCACAAACAATGAAAACGGCGTCTACACGATCGATCCTTCGATTTGCGTCGAGATATTTTATTTGGAATGGGACGGCGCCAATCTGCGGGAACCGCATTTCCACCGCTTCCGCTTTGACCTTTCGCCGGATGCCTGCACGTTTGAAGATTTCAGGCTCCGTAACGCCGCCATTCCGGAAGAAGTGGAAGTGACGCATCCGGATAAACCGCTATGGAAAAAGCGCCATGTGACAAAGCTCGACTTTCTTGCCTATATGCGGGAAATTTCTCCTTTTATGCTGCCGTTTCTTTCGGACAGGCTTTTGACCGTCATCCGTTACCCGCACGGCGTCTTCGGCGAGGCATTTTACCAGAAAAACTGCCCCGATTATGCGCCCGCTTTTGTGGATACGGCTATGCATGAAGACATCCGGTATATTGTCTGCAACCATTTAAAAACACTGATGTGGCTCGCAAACCAGCTAGCGGTGGAATACCATATCCCGTTTCAGACCGTAAACAGCCGTTTCGTCAGTGAGATTGTATTTGATTTTGACCCCCCTTCCCGGGATGCGTTTCAACTTGCAGTAGAAGCGGCTTTGCTGTTAAAACAGGTGACGGATGCCCTTCATTTGGAGAGCTTTGTCAAAATTTCTGGAAATAAAGGGCTGCAAGTCTACATTCCATTGCCGGACAGGCAGTTCTCATGGGAAGATACAAGGCTGTTCACGGAATTTATGGCTGCTTATTTCATTTCGAAATCGCCTGAACATTTTACAATCGAACGGATGAAGAAAAAACGGGGCGGAAAATTATATGTTGATTTCGTCCAGCATGCGGAAGGAAAAACGATCATTGCACCTTATTCGATGCGCGGGCATGAGGATGCGCTTGTGGCGGCGCCGCTTTTCTGGGAAGAAGTAAACGCGTCGCTTTCGCCGTATGACTTTACTATTGAAACGGTCCTTTCGCGTGTGAACCGGTACGGCTGCCCGTTTGCGCGATTCTTTGCCTGCAAAAGCGGCCAGCCTTTTGCCCCGGTACTTGCATTTTTAAAGCAGAACAAAGGGCGCCCCATATAGTTTGGCGCAGCTTTCCAATCGAAAAAAATACGCCTCCCTTTTACAGGAGACGAAAATTTTAAGCCAATGCTTTCTCTACCGTTTCTTTTGCATGGGTTTCGAGCTTTTGATACAGCTTCTGTTCGCCGAAATCCTTTTTTTCTGCAATCCGGAACTGTTCCGGGTGCCCATCGTCAAAAGAAACAGCGGTTTCGTATAAATAGGTGGCATTACCGATCAGGTCAATCGTGTATGCCGGTTCCCCTTCTTTTTCAATTTTTTGGACAAAGCACCGTACTTTACCGCCATTATTGAACACGTCGATCATTTCACCGAACGGGCGCAATCTTAACAGGCAGGCCACAAGGCTTGAAGCGGACATCGCCGTTCCGCACGCATTTGTAAAACCGACGCCGCGTTCAAACGTGCGGACGTATAAGCCATTTTCACCAATCGGTTTGGCAAAGCTGACATTCACGCCGTCCGGAAAGATATCATTTGGTCCGTTCACATACTCGGACAATGTTTTTTGCGTATCAGACCGGAATCCTTCATTTTCGACAAAGGCGATCAGATGCGGATTCGGCACCGCAACTGCTGTAAACGACAAATCTTCCGACAAGGCCTTAACCGGTTCATTGATGAGCACTTCTTTATCAATATGCATCGGCAGTTTGTTCAAGTCAAAGGAGACAGGCGAGATTTCGACCCGGAACGTTGGGATGCCGTCCAATAGGGGCTCTGCTTTGCGGGCATATAGATTTGCTTTCATCGTTTCAATTAACAGATCGTCTTTCCCGCGTTTTTCGGATACGTACCGCGCAACACAGCGCAGGCCGTTCCCGCACATGGACGCCTCGGAACCGTCCGCATTGAATACCCGCATTTTTGCGTCTGCCTGCTGGCTTTCCGACACAAAGAGCAGGCCGTCCGCCCCGAGCCCGGCATCGCGCCGGCAAAATGACAGAGCCATTTTTTTGCGGATGTCGTCCGTTAATGGCGCAGAGATTTCCGTTTCATCGATCAGCAAAAAATCGTTGCCTGAGCCGTGGCATTTAATCAGTTTCACATGCATGATGGATTTCCTCTCTTTTTCTTTCTTTATTCTTACAAAAATTGTATCATTTCTTCTTTTTTTTTACACGAAATATTTATTATGCCTGTAAAAAAAGGCGAGCAGTGCGATGACGAGTACTTCGTCTTCTTCCGTCCCCCGTATAAAAGTAAGTACCGGTGCATTAAGCGGAAACTTCTGCTGCCAGCTTACCGGCATCACGCCGCGTGACACCACTGCTAAAAGTTGTTCGTCCCGGTAAAATTCCAAATCATGGTTTCCATTTTTCCGGATCGCACAAGTCCGGCTGCCGTTTTCAAATATCATTTCTTTTCCCTTTGCTCTTTTTAATGAAAAGAACCGTTCATATGCCGGAAACCAGATGCTGATTTCCCAATTTTGCCGTTTGCGGACCGTGGCGCTAAATGTGGCGCCCGCTCCCCGTTCAAGGCGGAAATACCGGATTTGTTGTCTGAAAGCTTTTTCCTCAAGCAGCCACCCTAAGCGGCCGCTTCCATCATAAAGCTGCACCGAGAGTTTTGCACCGGGCGGAAACTGGATCAAGTACTGCCCGCTGTCCGCTTGTCTTTCTTCCTCCCCTTTTTCTCCGGATATGTTTTCTTCTATCTTTTGATAGTAGAAATAGCGCGCAGCAAAGTAGAGAATGAACAGCCAGACGGCCAAAATCAGCCAGTTGAACATGCCGCCGCGCCCGATATACATCAGCGTGAGACAAAATGCGGAAAGGCCGCATGCAAGAATAACGGTTTGACACAGGTACATGTGAGACAACGTCGAATAGGTTTTTTTCAGCTCCATACAGACTCTCCCGTTTTTGTCTGGTCACTCTATTATATGAGACTTTTTATAAATCATGATGGTTTTACGGGTTTGCAAATCTTTCGCCGGGCATTTCCATCTTCATGGCAGGCTATCCATGGCGGCCCGAAAAATGAATATGTTATAATTTTTTGGAGTCCGTGGAAAAGTTGGGGGAATGAACATGAAACAAACCTTTACCTTAAAAGAAAAAATCGCACAGCTTTGGCATTTATTTCTGCCGATTCTCATCACCCAGCTTGCGATGCTGCTCATGAATTTTTTCGATACAACGATGTCCGGCCATTTTTCCAAAGCCGATCTGGCCGGTGTTGCGATCGGCGCATCCCTCTGGTTCCCCGTTTCAACCGGGCTTGGAACGGTTTTACAGGCGGTTACCCCGATCATTTCCCATTTGATCGGCAGCAAAAACACGGATGAAATCCCCCGTACATTTATCCAGAGCCTTTACGTCGCCGTCTGTATGGCCGTACTGGTGCTGTTTGCAGGCGGGCTGGTGATTGGGCCGGTCCTTGGCCGGATGGATTTAGCGCCGCATGTGGAGAGGGTCGCGCATCGGTTTTTATTTGCCCTGTCTTTCGGGCTGATTCCGTTGTTCTGTTACCAGGTTTGCCGCTCGCTGATTGATGCAACCGGGCTGACAAAAATATCAATGTTGATCACACTGTTGGCGCTGCCCATCAATATTGGATTGAATGTTCTGTTCATCTTCGGGCATGCCGGATTTCCGCAGCTTGGCGGGGCAGGTGCCGGCGTTGCGAGTGCCATCACCTACTGGCTTATCTTGTTGATTGCAATCCTTGTGCTTATGCGTTTGCCACGTTTTGCTGAAATGCGGCTGTTCCGCACGTTTTACCCGGTTTCGTTCCGCAGCTGGAAAGCGCTGTTGGCGCTTGGGATCCCGATGGGGTTGTCGACTTTTTTTGAATCAAGCATTTTTTCGGTTGTGACATTGTTCATGAGCAAATTTGGCACTGACACAATCGCTTCCCATCAGGCCGCCATGAATTTTGAATCGCTTTTGTACATGCTTCCGCTCAGCATTTCGCTTGCAATGACGATTCTTGTCAGTTTTGAAGCAGGGGCCGGAAGATTTCAAGACGCCCGCCAGTACAGCACAATCGGGCTTATAACCGCTGTTGTGATCGCCACCTTGACCGGGCTGTTGCTCTACTTATTCCATGAACAAGTTGCAGCGTTTTACAGTGATGATCCGGCTGTCATCCGGTTAACCGGACATTTTTTGCTGTATGCCATCTTTTTCCAATGGTCAGATGCGGTTCAGGCGCCGGTGCAAGGTGCGCTTCGAGGGTATAAAGATGTCCGGATTACGACCATTATGACGTTTGTTTCATATTGGGTTATTGGGCTTCCGCTCGGATATTTGCTGGATGCCGTCACCGCCCTCGGCCCGTTTGCCTACTGGATCGGACTGATCACAGGCCTTGCTGTAGGTGCGGTAACACTTTTAGGGCGCTTGCATTATATCCAGCAAAAAGCCGGAGATTTGCTGAAAAAGAATGGATAAGGTTTGGCGCAAGCGGGGCTTATCCGGCAGATGGACCAGCGTACAGGAAAGTGGACCCGTTTTCCGTAAGTGACGTTTCAAAAAGTGCGCACAAAAAAGCAGCCCCGTAAAAGAGGCTGCGATAAGCAATTTATTTTCCAATAAATTCTTGTGTCCAGTAATGGCCGTTTTCAACATAGCCCACGCCGATATGGGTAAAGTTTTTATTTAAAATATTCGCTCTGTGGCCTTCGCTGTTCATCCATGCATTCATGACTTCCTGCGGTGTTTGCTGGCCCATTGCGATGTTTTCACCGGCATATTGATACGAGATCCCGAATTGCTTCATCATATCGAACGGAGAGCCGTAAGTCGGGCTTGTATGGTCAAAATATTGATGGGTTGCCATATCATTCGATTTGACGCGCGCCATTTTGCTCAAAACCGTATCGATTTTCAGCGCGCCAAGGCCGTTTTTCGCCCGTTCTTCGTTTACAAGGGTCACCACTTGTTTTTCATAGGCGTTTAACGTGTTGGCAGCCTGTGACTGCGTGCCGCCTGCCGGTTGCGTTGAAGTTTGTTTTGATGCCGATTGCTTTGGTGCTGCTGTTTGTTCCGGTGCCGATTGCTTTGGTGCTGCCGTTGTCTGGTTCGTTTTGCCTGCGTTGTTTGAAGCCGTTTGATTGGTTGCCGGTTTAAAAGAAAAACGGATGTTATGCTGCTTTAACCAGTTCTCCAATTCCTGCATGCTATGAAACTTGTATTCATGTTGAACAACCGTTTTCGGGCTGCAGTTTGTTTCGTTTGAGGCTGCCCCCGCCTTGCCGGAAACTGCCGGTGCAAGGATCAGTGCAAGTGCTGCTGCTGTTGTGAACATGGCCTTTTTCATCAATGATGTCCTCCCTCGTTTTCGTTGGTTTCTCTCTCGTACACAATAGAATCATAACATACGATTTTTGTAATATTTCTGGGAGAAAATAGAACAAGCAGCAAAGCAGGGGCCTGCTTGCAAACTGAAAATGAAAAAGCCAGCTGTATCAAAGGTTCCCATGCATCGTGCGAATTTCCTATCATTTCACACATTGGCACCGTCTTTTTAAATATCCAAAAGATGGAAGGATTTCGGGGTTGACAAGGCGGAAAAAGGACGGGTATTGTTACATTTTTTTCTTAAATGTTGCATGCTGCCACATTCATTTAAAAAAAGCGCCCCGAAGCCGGGCTTGCGGCTTCAGGGCGCTTTTTGTGTATATGGGCGCGTTTTCATATCAGTGCATTTGATTGAGGTGATCTTCAAACTTCCGGAATAGCCTGTACAATGTTTCCCGTTCTTCCTCCGTAAAAACGTCCAACTGGTCTTTCAGAAACCGGGATTTGGTTTCTTTCAACTGACTGATTAACGATTTTCCTTTTTCCGTTAAAATTAAATCGACCACGCGCCTGTCTTTATTGGATCTTCTCCGCTCAATCAGCCCTTTTTCCACGAGCGAATCGGTTACAGAAGTAATATGGCTGGCGGAAACTTGCAGTATTTTCGACAAATCGGATGAACGCATCGAGGATTCCGATAAAAGTTTTAACACCATAAATTCGTTAAGCGTCACATGCTCTTTTAACAAGCTATGCAGTTCTTCTTTAATTTTTCGGTATATTCTACGGAAGATGAATTCCAGATCAACTGTATCTTTTGTCTCCAACACTCCCATTCCTTTCCTTTCTCATATGGGACAGCGAATCTCCTGACTTTATTATATCATTTTTCGTGCATGGGATTGCATAAAATAAGCCGGGAGATTTGCTCCCGGCTTATTTTGCTATTTTTCTTTTTGGACAACTTCTTCGGCTTTTTTGAGCTGCGTATCATGCCGCGTAATAAGATTGCTGATTTCAGACATCAGTTTTGTTGCCGTATCGCCATTGATGATGCCTGTCGGCTGCATTTTTTCATGCATTTGGAAAGCTTCGACAGCCGTTTTTGTATTCCAGTCGAAGTACCCGTCAACCCTGCCCGGATTGTAACCGAGTGCTTTTAGCATTTTTTCCGCCGTCTTTACATCTTCCGAGACCGAATACAGTTTCAATTCTGCATCTGTTCCGATCACCGGAAGTTTGGCATAATCCGGAAGCGACACTTTCTCATCCGGCTCAATCCCTTTTTTATGGATCCAGCTGCCATTTGGTGTCAGCCATTTTTGGACGGTGAATTTTAAAATCGATCCGTCGTTGAATTTTTCAGCAGACTGCACGGTGCCTTTGCCGTATGATTTTTCGCCGACAAGCGGAATGCCTGCCGATTCGTTCAGTGCGGCCGCCAAAATTTCAGAAGCGCTCGCGCTGCCGCCGTCGATCATCACAACCGCCGGGACCGTAATTTTCGTGCCACTTTCTGCCACATATTTCTCCCGGGAGCCGTTCCGGTCTTCCGTCTGCAGGATCGTACGCCCTTCCGGCACAAACATATTCGCAATTTTAATAGCCTGGTCAAGCAGTCCGCCCGGGTCCTGACGCACATCGACAATCATCGACTTCATGCCCTGCTTTTTCATGTTCTCAACGGCCGCCTTGAATTCTTTATATGTGCCGTCTGAAAATGTCGTAATCTGGATATGGGCAACCCCGTTTTTCAACATCTTCGCATAAACCGTATTGACCGGGATCGTGTCGCGTGTCAAGGTCACTCTCGTTTCGTCTTTCGATCCGACATGCTGGATCGTGAGTGTCACCTTTGTCCCTTTTTTGCCCCTGATCAACATGACCGCTTCATTGGCGCTCATGCCATGGACGCTTTTGCCGTCAACCGCGAGTATTTTATCGTTCGGCTTCAGGCCGGCTTTTTCGGCCGGAGAACCTTTAATCGGCGAAACAATCACAATATAGCCATCTTTTTCTTCCACTTCCGCACCGATTCCTTCAAAAGAAGAAGAAATGGTGTTATTGAAGTCTGATGCTTCGGTTTTTGACATATAATCAGAATACGGGTCATTGAGCGATTCCACCATTCCGTTAATGGCCCCATCGACAAGCGTCTTCTGTTTTACTTTTGTGTAATATTTTTTCTGGATGCTGTCATATGCTTTATACAGTTTGTCAAACTCCGGCCGGTTGACAGTCGTCACGTTGACGGCTTTTTGGTCGCCGAACGCAAAGGCAGCGGTCGTAATGCCGGCTGTTATGAAAATCACGAAAAACAAAAGCATGACAAATTTAAATTTTTTCATACGGATATAACCGGTTTGTTCTTCCTGGCCGGATTCCGTCTGTTTCTTCTCATCGTCCAAAGGCTTCACCACTTTCATGCCGTTTTCCAAAAGTCATAGCTCCCGATTTCTAACTTCTTTATTCTACCAGCTTTTTCTTTTTAATAAAAGAGCCCAGGATTTATTCAGCTTTATGTACATGTTCGAAATACTCTTCAAGCGTCCAGCCGTGCTTGTAAATGACGGCTGCCGCCTCTTTTCCGACATACCGGAAATGCCAGGGCTCGTACTCATATTTCGTAATGTTCTCTTTGTTTTTCGGATACCTTAAAATAAACCCGTATTCATGCGCATGTTTTGCAAGCCAGATGCCTTCCTTCTGCTTCCCCATTTGCTGTGAGAGAAGGAAATGGGCGGTCTGGCTTGTAATATCAACGGCGAGACCGGTCTGATGTTCGCTCGACCCCGGGATGGCAACCGCCTGTTCTGCATGTTCTTCCCCCGAACTTTGCACTTCTGCCGCATACACAGCTTTCTGGCGGTTATACGACCGGTATGCGGAAGCGGCATATAATTCAATGCCGTCCTTCTCGGCGGCGGCAAACATTTTTTCAAGCGCCGCGGCTGCTTCTTTCCGCATATAGCTTTTTTCGATTCTTTCGTCGCCAAATGAAAAGCGGACATTCGGCCGGACGAGGTCTTTCGGTTTGTAATCCCCGAGAATATAGTTTTTATTGACAAGCGCCAAAATATTGTCCGGATTCTGGATCACTTTTTTCCCGTTAACCGTTTTGATTTTGTTAAAATATTTTGCATCAAGCACCAAACCGGAACCGGTTTTTTTCGCGGTATCCGTGTGGGCCGGTTTCGCCGGCGCGGTACTTTTATGGGCGCCCGTTTCCGGCTGGTTTCCGTTTGTTACACTGCAGCCGGCCAAAAAAATCGCGGCAAGGCCGGTATATACATATTTTCTCATGTTGTCACCTTTCTCTATCCTAAAAAATTTGTGCTTTTGATCCTTCTACCGGTACCGCGTTCACTGCGGCATGGGCTTCTGTCCCAAAATGGATGCTCGCCCCCATTTTGAGCCGGTACTGCAAAAGAAGCGGCATGAATGCCCCATCCGGATCTTTCTGCGATGGAAAAAGCAAGCACATTCCCGTTAAGCGCACAACCGTCCGCATCCCGCTCCTTTGCCAAAAAAAATCGCAGGTTTCTCCCCCTGCGATTTCTCTTTTTATTTTAAGGCAAATTCAACGGGACATCAAGTGCTATTTCGTGCGGGACCGAAAAAGGCTGTCCCGGATACCGATGCTGCACCTTTCCCTGTACGGCCTGCAAACAGATCGCCTCATATGGAATCGTCTTCATATTCTTCGTCTATGATGCTTTTTGCAAGCAAGTATTCAAAAGTGATATCGGCAATTTCGTCCAGTTCTTCTTCACGGGGCGCAAATCCCCTTTTCACGAGCTCTTTAAAAAAGAATGCGGCGATTTCCTCTGTATCAATATAAACATCCATATTCTCCATTAAAAACGCCCCCTTTTTTCATCCCGCAGCCACCCCGCGTTTTGTTCTGTTTGTTGATATAAATATGACCCCGTACGGTCTGATATGCCAAACCCCGCTAAACTAATCCGGGCCGCCGTGCGCCGAAAGAACCTGGATTTGCATTTTGACCGCCTCAAGCATGGCTCTGTACGCCTCATCACCAAACAGGTTTAACAGCAGCGTATAATCATTATACATATCGAGCAGGTGGTCGATTTTTTCCTGCGTTTTCAAGTCGGAAGTGACAAGCTGGTACAGGGGGCTGCTTTTCATCGGGTAAAAAAATTGATAACGGCTGACAAACGAATCGGCCTGCCCGGCATCGGCGATTAACAAAAGTTCTTCTTCATCCGCTTCAAGCCATTCGCCCTTTGGAATGCTGACCATTTCATAAATCACATCTTCCCATGCATCTTCTGCATACCGCCAAATCTCCGTGCGGAAACCAACAATTTTAAAAAGAACGCCGCCATAGCCTTTTACTTTTACAATATCCCCGATAAAAAATTTCAATTCTATATTGACTTCCTCTTTCTTATACAGAATCCCGTCATATTCTTCCAGGCGGGCGAGGCTTTGTTCGGCTAGGAGGCCTTCCCGGTCATTGACCACATAGAAATACCCTCCTTCCAGCTGTCTCACAGCCGTAATTTTTCCCACCGTCCCGTATACTTTTACGACCACTGTATCTCCAACTTGAAACTTCGGCGCTTTTGCATCCATTTTTCATGCTCCTTGAAAACGAAACACGTTTTACTTCATTCTATGCATGCGCTCCGGAAAAAGCGAACAGCACAATTTTCGGCCGGTTATTTGCTTTCGCCTTTATAAATCTCCCATGCCCGATCAAAAACCGACATTGACGGGATATAATGCCCGTTTAATTCGAGATAGGAACTGATTTCATGATAGTTGGTTGAATGTTTCGGAAAACTGTGATCATTGTATGCCCCATTGGCAAAAACCGTCAACTCGTCACGGAGATGCGGATCCCTATATCTCATTAAAAACTGGTAAAAAGATTTCATAAGTATCCTCCAAAATGATTTTTACTCCAATATAGCGGATCGTCTCCCCCGCGTAAAGTAGAAAGGGTGGCATTACGGGAAGAGGAATTTTTTACAAAAAACTAGAAAAAGATAGAAAACATGTTTAAAATATAGATGATGATTTGCGGTTCACAGGGTAAAAAGGAGGGGCTTTTGATTGAATAAAAGGAACATTTTTGCAATAAGAAAGCAAAAAAGCGAGAAACGGAAAAATTCCCGTCCGAACCGCCAGCTGCATCGGCTTCCCCTTTATTATTTGCAGACGATCAGGGGAAAAATTGTGATTTCATTCGGGGTTTTAACCGTCTTGCTCATTGTATTAACCGTCACTTCATACATAAACATGCGCGAGCTGGAGAATGAAATCAATCATGTTGTCCAGCATGACCTCGCCGTGCACGATCGTGTCCAAAGCCTGCTCAATCAGACCGGCGAAATTGAAACGGGCGCCCTGAATTACGCCATTTCCGGAAATGAAGCTGCGTTACGGCCGTATGACCAGGGGAAACAGGAAGCCAGCAGCACGTTAAGCCGCTTGCAAAAAATGCTGAAAGATGACCGGTTGCAGAGCCAAAAACTCGAAAAAATTTCGGAAGCCTATAATTTCTGGGTAGGAACAGTTGACCGGGTTGTCGAAGCAAGGCAGTACGGGTCGGAACAAGAAGCGGTTGCACAAGTGAAGGATTCCCAGGCATCCGACTACATGAAAAATTTGAAAAGCAGCATCCATGATTTGCTGATAAGCACCACACAGGCATCAGAAAGCCGGATCGGCGACTTGCATCGTTCCGTCCTGATTGCGCGGATCGTAACCGTCACCCTTTCCTTGCTTGCCATCGTGCTGGCTGTCATGCTCAGCATCAGCCTAACGAAAAACATCAAATCGAGCACGAGAAAAATCAGCCGGTCGATTTTGGGAATCGCAGATGCCGGCGGGGATTTGACAAGGCGGATTGAAGTGACGTCCAATGACGAACTGGCAAAACTGGCAAGAGATACAAACCAGCTGATAGACGGCATTGCCCGGCTTGTAAAAGAAGTATCCGCGATGGCGGAAAGTGTCTCTGCCTCAAGCGAAGAACTGCTCGCTTCTTCTGAAGAAACATCGAAAACGATCCAGTCGATTGCGGAAACAGCCAATGAAATCGCGGCAGACAGCGAACAAACTTCTTCCAAGATGGATACATCCTTATCGAAAATGAAGTCGCTTGAAGAAGTGGTCGATACGCTTTTCCGGCAGGCGGAAACGGTAAAACAGGCTTCGCTCCATATGAAAGAATCGGCAGAAAAAGGCAGCCGGTCCATTATGGAAACGTCCGGCAAAATGAAGAGCATTGAAGCGATCATGACAAATACGAGCAAAACGGTAGAGGCGCTCGGTGGAAAGTCGGATGATATTACAAAGATCATTATGACGATCACCGGGATTGCCAAACAAACCAATTTGCTTGCATTGAATGCGGCAATCGAGGCAGCCAGGGCCGGGGAGCACGGGCGCGGCTTTGCCGTCGTAGCAGATGAAGTCAGAAAACTGGCCGAACAATCCCAGTCTGCTGCCCAGGAAGTCACGAATATTGTGCGTTCGATCCAAAAAGAAATTAGCACCATTATCGGCCAGAATCAGGAAGGGGTAGAGGCGGTTACTTCCGGCGTGCAAATTTCCAATGAAACGATGCACTCGCTAGAAGTCATTCAAAAACAAACGAATGAAACGACAAATGTCATTATTGACATGGCCGCCCAAATTGAAAAAACGCAAAAACTTTCTGTCGATGTCGCCAATTCGTTCGATGCCGTCAGCAAGATTGCCATGAATACCGCGGCAAATACGGAAATGACCGCAGCAAGTACCGAGGAAGGGTCTGCATCGATGGAAGAAGTCACAGCCGCAGCCTCGGAGTTGTCAAAGCAGGCAGAAAACCTGCGCAAGCTGATCGGAAACTTTAAAATATAAAAGGGACACGAAAAAAGCCCAGGGCATAGCCCTGGGCTTTTTTCATTTTTAATTGGGGCCGATCCAGCATGCGCCGATAATGATCAGCAAAATAAACAGCACAACAATTAAAGCAAAGCCGTTTCTGTGTCCTGCAAAGCCCCAGCCGTAACCGGAACCGTATCCGTAACCAGACCCATAACCGTATCCGTAGCCGCAGCAGGGGTCATATGCAGGGTAAGCACCTTCATGGCCGTAATACATCCCATTCACTCCTCAAAAAAACTGTTTTTCTGTACAGTGCATCGTATGGGATACGGGCCCGTTTTGTATGTGCATCCGCCCAGCCGGCTTATTCTTTTTCTTCAAAGAGCGCAAGATACTCCCCATATCCTTCTTCCTCAAGCTTTTCTTTCGGAATAAAACGCATCGCGGCTGAATTCATGCAGTACCGAAGATGCGCAGGGCCTGGCCCATCCGGAAACACATGGCCCAAATGCGCGTCAGACGCCTTGCTTCTCACTTCCGTACGAATCATGCCGTGGCTCGTATCAAGCCGTTCGGTAAGTTGGCCGGCATCAATCGGTTTTGTAAAACTCGGCCAGCCGCAGCCTGCATCATATTTATCTTTTGAACTGAACAGCGGTTTTCCGGAAATAACATCGACATAAATACCGTCGCGGAACTCGTTCCAGTATTCATTTTGAAACGGCGGTTCCGTTCCGTTTTTCCGCGTCACTTCATATTGCAAAGGCGTCAGTTTTTCATCCTTCATGTTCATCCCTCCAATGGTTGCGGATAAATGCGGCCCTGCCTGAACCTTGCCGGTAAGCCTCGTAATGGGTCGGATTTTTCCGGTAATAATCCTGATGGTAACTTTCCGCCGGATAAAAGGCAGAAGCCGGTTCAATTGTGACAGCAATCGGCTTTTTAAACCGCCCGCTCTCTTCCAGCCGTTTTTTTGAAGCTTCCGCCGCCTGCCGCTGGGCTTCGTTTTGATAGAAAATAACCGGCCGGTAAGAGCCCCCCCTGTCGTAAAACTGCCCGCCTGCATCTGTCGGGTCAATTTGCCGCCAGTAAATGTCAAGCAGCTTTTCGTAAGGAAAAACTTCCGGATCAAACGTAATTTCAACAGCTTCTGTATGCCCGGTCGCACCGGAGCACACTTCCTCATATGTCGGGTTCGGCTTTGTTCCGCCTGTGTACCCAGAAACAACTTTTTGAATGCCGGGCAATTGGTCAAAAGGATGGACCATGCACCAGAAGCATCCGCCGGCAAAAATCGCGGTTTCCTCTGCCATGCGGCTCCCCCCTTTATAAAAGATTATTTTTTATTTTACCTGTTGATGTTGTTTTCATCCAGTTTCGTGACTGCAAGCCCCGATTTCATTATAATGGATCATAGCGGCGATTTTAACGGAAAGGGGTCTCATGATTGGAATTACCTGAAACCTTTATGGAAAAGATGGGGAAGCTGCTTGGAAAGGAAGCCGATGATTTTTTCCGCTCCTATGAAAAACCGCGGGCGTCCGGATTGCGCCTGAATCCGACAAAAGTGAGCGAAACGGAATGGCATGCGCACAACCCTTTCCATTTGGAAAAAATTCCTTTTGCCTCCGGTTATTATTTTGATGAAGAAAAAGACAAGCCTGGAAAACACCCGTACCATGCCGCCGGGCTCTATTATATCCAGGAGCCGAGCGCGATGTTTATCGCAGGGCAGCTCGGACTTGAAAAAGGCGATAAAGTGCTTGATTTATGCGCCGCGCCGGGGGGCAAATCGACGCAAATTGCATCTGGAATCGGCGAAAACGGATTTCTGCTTGCAAATGAAATCCATCCGAAGCGGGTGCGCGCGCTTTCTGAAAATATTGAACGGCTTGGGTTCTCCAATACCGTTGTGACAAACGAAACGCCTGAAAAACTGAGCCGGCATTTCGAAAACTATTTCGATAAAATTTTGGTTGACGCCCCCTGCTCCGGGGAAGGCATGTTCAGAAAAGATCCCGAAGCCGCGCGTTTCTGGAGCCAGGAACATGTCGAAGCGTGCGCGCAAAAACAACGCACGATCTTGGAGCATGCCTGGAAGATGCTAAAGCCCGGCGGCACCCTTGTTTATTCGACCTGCACCTTTTCTCCGGAAGAAAACGAACAGACAATTGAAGCTTTTTTGGCGCGGCATGAAGACATGGCACTGGTGCCGATTCCCCATGAACACGGCGTTGGACCGGGAAAGCCGGAATGGGCAACAGAAAAGCGGAAAGATTTGTCCAATGCGGCGCGTTTATGGCCGCACCGCTTAAAAGGCGAAGGACATTTTGCTGCAAAAATGCGCAAACACGCGGAGGAAACGGGGCAAAAGGTGCCGCTTGAAAAGGGCATGAAGCTTTCAAAGCAACAGGAAAAAGACTGGACAACCTTTGCCAAAAACACCCTCGAGCATTTTGACCCGGGCAGGCGCTCCTTTTTTCTGTATAAAAACGAGCTTTTCCTGCTGCCTTTTAACTGCCCGCAGTTAAAGGGGCTCCATCTTGTCCGGTGCGGCCTGCATCTCGGTACTTTCAAAAAAAATCGATTTGAACCGAATCACGCGCTCGCGCTTTCCCTGAAAGCCGGACAATGCAAACACCGGATGGACCTTCGCGCCGAAAGCAGTGAATGCATCCGCTATTTAAAAGGGGAGACACTACCGGGAACAAGCGAGAACCGCGGCTGGATCTTGATCACGGTGGACGGTTTTCCGCTCGGCTGGAGCAAAGAAGCGGGCGGCATTTTGAAAAACTTTTATCCGAAAGGGTTAAGGATCGTTTAAAACCCGTGTAATGCGCCCAGACAAGTGTTTTGGTGCCGTTTACGTCCGCGTCAAGATCGTTTAAAATCCGTATCATGTACACAGGCGGCGGCGAAACCTTCTGTGGCATATTGAAAAGCCGGCTTTTAAAGGCCGGCTTTTTGCTTTATTTTGGAAATCCAAGTGTAAACGAGATGTCATCATGCTGCAAATCAAATTCGTTGACTTTCACCTTGGCGCCGTTTTCCAGCTTCATATTTTGCAGCTGGACATACACCAGTTTTTCGCCCGGCTGGATGATCACCCATTTCGGCAGATGGTAGGTCGTTTTGACGAATTTTAAAATATAGGATACCGGGAGATGGACGGAACCGAGGGATACCGATTTTTGTTTTAAAACGAGATCCCCGTTCTTTAACGCTTTCGGCTTAAACGTCATCTTATACTGCATTTTTTCGGAAAACACCCCGACAGTTCCATAGTAGACGACTTCATCATTTAAAAGCACTTTCCCTTTTATTTTTTCTTCCCGCAAATAACGGTTAATGAGCGCCGTTAAGTCCGCCTTGTTTGTCTCTACCCGCAAATCAATCGTTTTTCCGGTTTTTTCCGGTTTGGGCACGTGGCCATCCGGCACAAAAAGAAAAAAGGAAAGCACGAGTACAAAGGCCACAACCAGTGAAGCTAGTGCAAAAAAAGCGATTTTCCATGGGTTTCTTTTCACGCAAGCATCATTCCTTTACCACTTTGCTATTTTGGAATCCCCAAAAAATTCCCTTTCAGGAGATACCGGTAAATCCGTTTCGACATCCGTTTATACCCTTCATCGTTCGGATGGAAATGATCGTCATAAAGCAATTCATCTTCGTTGTTCTCAAAAATATCTGCAACTGGGATAAAAATGGTATTTTTATAGCGCGATGCCACCTCTTTGCTGGCATCATTCCAGGCTGCAAGCATTTGTTCCACTTCTTTTATATCGGTCAGCCACTTCGAAAAAGGGTTATAGAGCCCGACGAGCGCAATCTTTACATCCGGATTGATCGCGCGGATGCGGCGGAAAATTTGATCGAGCCGTTGTTTGTACCCTGGAATGGCCGCCTCAAACTCCTGCTTGTTTAAATTGGAAATATTTTCACGGAGCACTTTCATCATATCATTGCCGCCGATGGTAATCATAACAACATCTGAATCCTTGATGGACTTCCGAATTTTTTCATCCTGGAGCCGGGCAAGCAATTGGTCGGTCCGGTTCCCTTTTACGCCATAATTGGCAATGGTGGTTTTTTTCACACCCTTTAAGGCGTCCAGTTCATTTTTCAAGTAATAGGTGTAACCGCCGCGCCCTTTGCTGTCGCCTACGCCTTCAGTCAGGGAGTCCCCGATCGAGACGATGTGCAGCGGAACGGGCACCATCTTTTTTTCGTTGCTTGCCGGTTTAAACAACAGGCCGGTTATGCCGTGTGAACAGCCCGATAAAGCAAGCGCAACGGAAGCGAGAAGAGGAATGAACCATTTTTTCATTTTTGACACCACTTAGCCTTTCTGAATTTACAATGTACCCATTATAACATGAAAAACGGGATCTTCTGCTGATGAATGCATAAAATTGCACCCGCTAAAGACGCAAGTTGTTTCCATTGCAGATTGCCCCGCAAAACCCTATAATAAAGAGAAGCTTAAAGACGAAGGTGGTTTAAATTTTTGACAACTTCAACACTGCTTTCATCCTGGAAACAGGAACTGGCCAATGCCGTTACGCATGGCATCGGTTTTCTGCTCAGCATTCCGGCGATGGTTATACTCGTCGTTTTCGCCGCAGAAAAGAATAACCCGCTCTATCTAGGAAGTTTTCTTGTTTTCGGGGTTTCCATGCTGCTTTTGTATTTGTTTTCCACACTGCTGCACAGCTTTTACTGGACGAAAGTGAAAACATTTCTCGCGATTCTGGACCATTCTGCCATTTACTTGTTAATTGCCGGAACGTATACGCCGATTGTGCTGATTACACTGCATGGCACTTTGGGATGGGTACTGTTTTCGGTCGTATGGGGAGTTTCTGCCATTGGCATTGCCGGAAAATGTTTTCTCATTCACCGCTTTAAATTATTGTCCACAATGCTTTACTTAATCATGGGCTGGCTGATCCTCATTGCGATTGAGCCTTTGTATAAAGGGCTTACGGCTCCGGGATTCTGGCTCCTTTTTTCAGGTGGGATCTGCTACTCGGTAGGCGCCGTGTTCTACACATGGAAAAACCTTCCTTACTCCCATGCGATCTGGCATATCTTTGTCATTGCCGGAAGCGCGTTTATGTACTTCACGATTTTATTTTATGTCTGATGGCACAGAGAAAAAACCATGGGAATGTTTCCATGGTTTTTTACCTTTTCCGTACAAATACTTGAAATTCGTAGTCATAAGGATTTTTTTCGTTTTTTATCCCTTTTGTGCTGGAAGCTATTTCCCACTCCTCCCAGTCAACAGGCGGAAAATAGGTATCGCCTTCCATGTCAGCATGTATTTTCGTCCGGTACAATTTTTCCGCTTCCTCAAGCAGCAGGGCAAAAATCTCCGCGCCGCCCGTGACAAAAATCTCACCGCCATGTGCATCCGCCCATTTTAACAGTTCTGTTTTGCCTGCGACAACGACGCAGTCTTGGGCCTTAAAATCCGGGTCTCTCGTCATCACAATATTCGTTCTGCCGGGAAGCGGCTTTCCGATCGATTCAAACGTCCGCCTTCCCATGACAACCGGATGACCCATTGTTATGTTTTTAAAATACTTCAAGTCTTCGGGAAGATGCCACGGAAGCGCATTGTTCTTTCCAATCACGCCTTTTTCATCTTCCGCCCATAAAAAGGAAATCATACACTCACCTTCCCCGGGATGTGCGGATACGGATTGTAATCTTTTAATGTAAAATCTTCGTACCGGAAGGAGAAAATGTCTTTTACTTCAGGATTCAAAACCATTTTCGGCAGCTTGCGGGGCTCCCGTGTCAGCTGCAGCTTCACTTGTTCGATATGGTTCAAGTAAATATGGGCATCGCCAAGCGTATGGACAAAGTCCCCCGGTTCCAGCCCCGTAACCTGCGCAATCATCATCGTAAGCAGCGCGTAAGAAGCAATGTTAAACGGCACGCCGAGGAAAATATCGGCCGAACGCTGGTACAGCTGGCATGACAGCTTGCCGTTTGCCACATAAAACTGGAAAAAGCAATGGCACGGCGGCAGGGCCATCCTGTCAATCTCCCCAACATTCCATGCGTTAACGATCAGGCGCCTGGAATCCGGATTGGTTTTGATTTGTTCAATGACCTGGGTGATCTGGTCGATCGTCCGCCCGTCCCGGGTTTGCCATGAACGCCATTGTTTCCCGTAAACCGGGCCGAGGTCGCCGTTTTCATCTGCCCACTCATTCCAAATGCGGACGCCGTTTTCCTGGAGGTATTTTACATTCGTATCTCCTTCAAGCATCCAGAGCAGTTCATAAATAATCGATTTCAAATGCAGTTTCTTAGTTGTCAGAAGCGGAAAACCGTCCTCCAGATGAAACCGCATTTGATGGCCGAAAACGCTGATCGTTCCGGTACCGGTCCGGTCATCTTTTTTGACGCCGTTTTCAAGCACTTCGCGGCAAAGATCTAAATATTGTTTCATCATGATTCCATCCTTTGTCATTCAAATATCCGGGTTTCTATCCTGGAAAATTGCGTTATATAAATTGAAATCCAGTTTTTACAATGGGGCAAAACCATCCATTTGCATAATTATTCCTTTTTGCGGCCGGCAACAAAGAAGCCATGTTTCGCTCATTTTACATCCTTCTGCCGGTGCTGTATTCACTGCGTTTGCAAAAAGCGCATGAAATGTTCGACTGGATGAGGTGTCCGTCTTCCACACCGCTTTAGTCTTTTATCCGTTGCAGCGCTGTCAGCTGCTGCCGCGACAAGCGTTCTTCAACCCGCCTTTATCCTTTCATCCATTGCGGCGGCATGTTTTTGCCCCAGTAAATGGTGCCAAGGTGGCGGTGCGTTTGGAAATGGTCAAAGGCTACATGGTAATGGAAATTAAAATAGTAGCCGTCGCCGGGCGGATGGTCGCGCCGGACATGGAAACGGATGATGTCTTTATTTGTTTCCGTATTGTAAATATGAAACATTTTTTCACCGGTTCCCGCACTCGGCTGGTCTGAAACAGCGAGCAGCGGTAGTTTGTCCTGCGGGTATTCCTGCAGCGTTTCCGCGATGGCGGTTTGAATGTTTGGCAAAACGGCAGCACGGAACTCGTCTTCAATAACAGGCCTGATCCTTTCCCCGAATTTCAGATAAGCCCGTTTTTCTGCATCTTCAACGAATGACCGAGCAAGCGCGGCACTGTCAATCTTGCGGCTTGTGGCAGCCGTCCGATTGGAATAAGCAGAAGTCGTTTCCGCCGTTTCATTGCCAGTTTTATAGAGATGATTCCAGATTGCATGGGAAGGGGGGACAAGGCCGAATGTTAAAACAGAAACAAGGATAACCATTGATTTTTTCAGCCAGTTTTTCACGTGATCCCCTCCATATCCCAACAGTTCGAATATGTATTTATTATATAATATTTACACAGAAAAAACAGGCCCCATTTTGCAACCGGAATGATGCAAACGGGGCCGCAATTTTATGCGCAGTGTTGGTCAAAAGCAGCATGCAGATTTTCGATGATTTCTTCGACTTCATGCCCTTCGATATCGCTTCTCGGGATAAAATGGGCCACTTCTTTCCCTTGAAGCAGCGCCACAGAAGGGGAGGAGGGTTCGATGCCGGTAAAATACTCACGCATTTTTGCCGTTGCTTCTTTGTCCTGGCCGGCAAATACCGTAACAAGATGGTCCGGCTTCTTTTCAGCCGTCCGGATTGCCTCAACAATTGCCGGACGCGCAAGCCCGGCTGCGCAGCCGCACACCGAGTTCACGACAACCAGCGTGGTGCCTTCCGCTTTTTCCATATAGGCCTCTACTTCTTCCGGTGTACGCAGTTCCGTAAACCCGTTTGCCGTCAATTCTTCCCTCATCGGGGTAATAAGCGCCCGCATGTATTCTTCATATGCCATTGACATGTTGATGTCCTCCTTTAATTAGGGCTTGCTGAATAAGCGAAATTCCTAGATTTGGCAAGGATCCTGATAGCTTTGGCAACCATTTAAATGCAAGGGTTTTACAACAAATCCAGGGAAATGCCTGCACTCGAAAGCCAATTCAACGTCCGGAGAAGATCAAATCACCCCTTTTCGCAAAAGGATTCTTCTATATTTTGAGACAGAGGTTGCAGATAAATTGGGCACAAACTCAGCATCGGATTTGTTCAGCAAGCCCTAATTATGGCTGGATTTGCCTTGCTTCTGTCATCTGCTTCCAGACCGAGCCTTTTGCTTCTTCGCCTTTTGTAATCCGCTCAATCGCCATTCTGACCTGGAGCCTGACTTCAAATTCAGGGTCGTTTTCCGCTTCCCTTAAAGCCGGTAGAGAAGCTTCGTCACCCGCTTCGTATAAAAACATGGCGGCGCGCCACCTGACAATTTTGCTTTTGTCTTTGAGCGCTTTTGCCATTTCCCCGCATGCCTCTTTGAACCCGAGATCGCTAAGACAGTCGCCTGCCGTCCGCCGCACGCTTGCATTCGCATCATGCAGACCACGGTATAAAAGCGGCAGTACCCGCTTGTCTTTCACCATGCCCAAATAAACAACGGCAAGCCGCCTGATCGATGGTTTTTCATCTTCCAAGGCTTTCTCAAGGACAGGCAGGTCGGAAAGATCTGGGTCTTCCATTTGTTCAAGGAGCCGGTACCTTTTGCGCCAGTCATCCGTTTCCAGCATGCCGGGCGTTAATTTCAGCCTTTTTTTGGCAGTGGGAACCTGCTCCGGATGCTGCGCTTCATTTACAAGCCGGTTTAGCCTTTCTTTCGGATAAGCGGCAATGATTTCTTCTGTGACTTCCGCACCGATCTCTTGCATCTCTCCGTACCGCACGCCGAAGTCTTTCCATTTCCGCAAGAAAACATAATTGTCGCCTTCCAGTTGCGCAGCGGCCAGCGCCTCGGCAAAATAAGCCGGCAGCCCGAAACGTTTTTCCTGTTCCCCGTCCGTCAGTTTGACCTGGAGCGGAATGCCTTTAAACATCTGGACAAACACCTGGACTTCCCCGAAATGCTCATTGGCACGAGGGCTGTTTCCGGTTTCTGTTTCCGCCTCCCCGAACACCTCACGCACTTTCGGCAAAATGTCCTGCCAGTCCGTTTTACCATGCCGCTCCACCGCGAGAAAATCCGCAACATGGTATACGCCTTTCACGCCATCAATATCAAGGATACGGCGGATCACAGGCGGCACCCCTTCTTCCTGCCCTTTCTTATAATTGCTGCGGGCGCCGTCCGGCAGTGCTTCCGTCAATACGACTTTCATCGTATTCGGGCTCGGCGTTGGTTCAATCGCTTTAATTTTCATTTCCACACCGCCTTTCCCATCCAGTCTACTTGCATTTTAACATAAACACAGTGGATACACGAATGAGTTGATTCTTTTCATAAATATCAAGCGTACCTTAAAAATGGGAAACATCTTTCGCGCGTTCGCCGGCTCGCCCTTTTTTCCTTTCAAAAAGCATGTTTCCGGCTGCCGCCCATTCCTCCAGCCCGGAAAGCGACGGACCAACTGTCACGCTTTTCCGGCAAAAAACGGGTCGCCTTCCTCAGAAAAAGTTAGTTGTCGTTTTTTTCCTGCAGCTCGGAAAGATAGCTCCAGCGTTCAATAAGGCCTTCCAGCCGCTCGTTTTCTTCTTCGAGCGCTTTTGAAATGTCCTGGGCCCTGACAAAATCGGAGCCGGCTTGTTCCAATTGTTCGTTCAGTGCGGCAATGGCTTGCTCGCATGCTTCAATTTTTTCGTCTATCTCTTCCCATTCCCGCTGCTCATTGTAAGACCATTTTTTTCGTTTCGGTTCCCGTTTAGACTTCGGCACATCCGTTTTTTCCTCCTGTGCCGGCGTTTCATGCGCGATTTCGAGGTAGTCGCTGTAACGGCCAAAAAAGCGGCTGATTTTGCCGCCGCCTTCAAAAATAAGCAGCTGCTCCGCGGTTTTATCAAGAAAATAGCGGTCGTGTGAAACCGAGATGACGACGCCCGGAAACTCTCCGATATAATCTTCAAGCACGGTAAGCGTCTCCGTATCGAGATCATTCGTCGGTTCGTCCAAAAGCAGCACATTTGGCCGCGACATCAGAAGCCTGAGCAAATACAGCCTGCGCTTTTCGCCGCCCGACAGTTTTCTGACCGGGGTGCCGTGCGTGTGCATGTCAAAAAGAAATCTTTCCAGCATTTGCGCGGCGGAAATCGTTTCCCCGTCTTTTGTTGTCACCGTATCCCCCGCTTCCCGTATATACTCGATCATCCGCTTATCTTCATTCATGCCTGGCGTTTCCTGACGGTAATACGCGATTTTGACGGTCTGCCCGGTGAGGCGTTCCCCGGAATCGAGCGGAATCCTGCCAGCGAGAATGTTCATCAAAGTTGATTTTCCGCTTCCATTTTTCCCGACGATGCCGATCCGGTCACCAGGCTTTACGAGCAGGTTGAAATCCTTTAGAATCGTCTCTGAACCGAACGCTTTATTAGCATGCTGCAGTTCAAAAACCTGTTTGCCGAGGCGGCTGCCGGACAAAGCGATATCGGCTTCCTGCTGCCGGGGGCTTTTACCGAGGCTGGATTCCAGTTCTTCAAAACGCCCGATCCTTGCTTTTTGTTTTGTCGAACGCGCCTTTGCCCCGCGCTTCATCCAGGCAAGCTCCCGCCTGTACAAATTTTTCCGTTTTTCTTCCTGCTGCAGTTGCGCTTCTTCCCGCTGCGCTTTTGCTTCCATAAAATCCTGGTAATTCCCTTTGTAGCTGTACAGTTTTCCACCATTAAGCTCGAAAATCCGGTTTGCCGCCCGGTCGAGGAAATAGCGGTCATGTGTCACAAACAGGACAGAACGGGGATATTTTGCAATAAATGCTTCCAGCCACTTGACAGCCGGATAGTCGAGATGGTTGGTCGGCTCATCCAAAATCAACAAATCGGGTGTTTCCATTAATACCCGGGCAAGGGCGACCCGCTTTTTCTGTCCGCCTGACAATCCCGAAATTTTTCTGTCCAAATCGCGGATGCCAAGTTTTGAAAGGACCGTCTGTGCATTGGCGCCGGCTTCCCATGCACCGCCGGCATCCATTTCTTTTTGCAGCCGGAACAATCGATCCTGTTTGTCTGCATTTCCCGGATCCTTCCCGACTTCAAGCAGCGCCTCTTCATAGGAACGTAAAAGCGCCATAATTGGAGACTCGCTTTTATATACCTGTTCAAGGACCGTGAAGGCCGGATTCAGTTCAGGCTCCTGCGGCAAATAACCAATGGTATAATCGTTCGGCGTGCTCAGTTCCCCGCTATCCGCTTCATCCTGTCCCGCAATGATTTTCAGCAGGCTCGATTTTCCGGTGCCATTGACGCCGACAAGGCCGATCCGTTCCTGTTCCCCAATGTGGAAAGAAAGATCACCAAACAGCACTTTTTCCCCGTAAGATTTTGTCAGTCCCTGAGCTTGAAATATTTTCATCGTTCAACATTCCATTCTTTGAAAAATTCCTGTAAAAACTGCTCCATAAAGTAGTGGCGTTCTTCTGCAAGTTTTTTCGCCGTCTCAGTGTACAGCCTATCTTTTAAAAGTAATAGCTTTTCATAAAAATGATGGATCGAGGAAGTTTTCCCGTTTCGATATTCTTCTTCAGTCATTTGTTTTCTCACTGGCAGTTCCGGGTCATAGAGCGGCTGACCCTTTTTTCCGCCGTATGCGAATGCGCGAGCGATCCCAATTGCCCCGATTGCATCCAACCGGTCGGCATCACGGACAGCCATTGCCTCAAAATGCAACAGTTCTGTTTCATTGCCGCCTTTAAAAGAAATGCTTGCAACGATATTTTGAATTTGCTCTTTTTGATATTCCGCTAGCGGCAGGCTGTTTAAAAAGGCCTTCAGTTTTTTCGCCCCTTTCTGGTTGTCCGCGTTCAGCTTTACGTCCGGAATATCGTGCAAAAGGGCGCTAGCTTCAATGATAAATCGATCACCTTTTTCCTCTTTTTCCGCAATATAGAGTGCAAGCCCGCGGACACGCCTAATGTGGTGCCAGTCATGACCGGAAGCATCTCCGCTGTGGAAAGCGCGGGCGAACAGTTCAATCTGTAAAAGAACCGGATGTTTATACATAAATGCCCCTTTCTTTGCCTTCATTTTATCATGTTTTTTGGGCAAGCAAGCCAAAAGCTGCACGACAGAGCATGCAGCTTTTGTTAGACCCTCATCCGGCGCAAAGTCTTCACGGCATCTGCGGGCATCTTAAGCAAATCATCCATTAAATCTTCCGTTATCAGCCGGGCAAAATCGATGGCAACTTCTTCGGTTACACCCGAGCGTGATGAGCGGACAGTCCTTTCCTCGATGCGGCGCCGGTTGCCGTTTCCCCATGCGGAAAAGATAATCTGTTTATAATCAGCGGATCGGTCTCTGTTTTTCCAGGAAAAAGTTACGGCCGCACTGGCACCCGCTTTGGCGCCGGACGCGAGATCCAGTATTTCCGCCGCCAGCTGCCCGAGCGAAGCCGAAAGACAGATCGTTACGCTTGCTTCCTGCCATTCCGGAAGCTGAAGCGTAATGCGGTATTCCCGGGACATTTCCGCCAGGTCGACCAGGTCTTTTCTTCCGGTGATGGATGCTTCCCCTCGTAAATCAAGCTCATAGGCAGCACCTTCGAATACAGTCTTCATATTTTCAAAAGCAGTTGGGTCAAACATCGCCTGTCCCCCGTTTAAAAGAGCCCGGATGCGCGGCCGTCCGCATCAACATCCATCCGGTAAGCGGCCGGTTCTTTCGGAAGACCCGGCATGGTCAGAACGTCTCCTGTCAGGGCAACGATAAACCCGGCGCCAAGCTTCGGGACAAGTTCGCGGACATGGATCGCAAAATCATACGGACGGCACGTTTTGTGCGGGTCATCGGATAAGGAATACTGCGTTTTTGCAATACAAACAGGAAGATGTCCCCATCCGAATTGTTCAAATTCGCGGATTTGTTTTTGCGCCTTCGCGGAAAATTCGGCACCGCGGCCGCCATACACCTGACGCACAATCGCCTCTATCTTCTCTTCAATGGTTGATTCAAGCGGGTAAACCGGCCTGAATGTATGTGGCTGTTTGGCGGCTTCCAGCAGTTTGGCCGCAAGATCTATGCCACCTGCGCCCCCTTTTTCCCACACTTCCGTAAGCGACACAGGAATGCCACGTTCACTGCACCAATTTTCTAAGACAGCAATTTCCGCATCACTGTCCGATATAAACCGGTTGATGGCAACGACAAACGGCAGACCGAATGAAGCGATCGTTTCAACATGTTTTTGCAGGTTTAAAAGCCCGGCTTCAAGAGCCGCAATATTTTCTGCCGCCAAATCTTCCTTTGACACCCCGCCGTGCATTTTTAATGCGCGGATGGTGGCGACAATCACAACGCCGTCCGGTTTCAAGCCGGCTGCCCGCGCTTTAATGTCGAGGAATTTTTCAGCACCGAGATCGGCACCAAAGCCGGCTTCCGTGACGACATAATCGGCCAGTTTCAAAGCGGTTTTGGTCGCCATCACGCTGTTGCAGCCGTGCGCAATATTGGCAAACGGGCCACCGTGGACAAGCGCCGGTGTATGTTCGATCGTCTGGACAAGATTCGGTTTCAAAGCATCTTTCAGCAATAAGGCAATCGCGCCTTCGATTCCGAGGTCACCGACGGTCACGGGTTTCTTTTCGTAATTGTAGGCTACAACGATGTTCGCAATCCGCCTTTTTAAATCTTCGAGATCTTCCGCCAGGCATAAAACGGCCATCAGTTCAGAAGCCACCGTAATGTCAAATCCGTCTTCACGGGGCACGCCCTGGCCGGGACCGCCGAGACCGACGACCACATGGCGCAGCGCCCGGTCATTTAAATCGACCGCCCGCTTCCAGACAATGCGGCGCTGGTCAATCTGCAATCGATTTCCCTGGTGGATATGATTGTCCAGCAAAGCGGAAATGGCATTATTGGCAGCGGTAATCGCATGAAAATCGCCTGTGAAATGAAG
The DNA here is from genome assembly GCF_943193165.1 of Weizmannia agrestimuris. Lineage (NCBI taxonomy): Bacteria > Bacillati > Bacillota > Bacilli > Caryophanales > Bacillaceae > Heyndrickxia > Weizmannia agrestimuris. The sequence continues at coordinate 171,160 of NZ_CALPDC010000001.1, read as the reverse complement.
ATTGATCTCTTCCATCGGCAAGACTTGTGCATAACCGCCGCCCGTTGCGCCCCCTTTCAGCCCCATGACCGGTCCGAGTGATGGCTCCCTTAAGGCAATCACGGTTTTATGGCCCAGCTGTTTTAATGCATCGCCGAGTCCGATTGTGACGGTTGACTTGCCTTCCCCAGCCGGCGTCGGATTGATGGAAGTGACAAGAAATAATTTTCCGTCTTTTTTGGTTTTAAGCTGCTTGATTTTTTCATATGTAATTTTCGCCTTGTATTTCCCGTAATATTCAAGGTCTTCTTCTGCAAGCTGCACGGTTTCCGCAATTTCTTTGATCGGTTTCAGCGAAGCATGCTGTGCAATATCAATATCCGTCTTTCCAATCGAATGGCTTGGCAATGTCAAATCCTCCGCTTCATCAAAAATCTGCTTCCATCTTCTATTCTACATACCCCTGTAGCCCATTGCACCTGAAAAAAGGATTTTTTCACCCATACCGGAAAATCGTTTGGCTCTAGCCCTAATTTTCTGCATAAAGGCGCCATGCGAAGTTTGTTTTCCGGCTGGCGGGAAAGAGCCCTGCTTGCATCAAGCAGGGAGGGTTCTAAATCCTGATGCGTGCCGGCAGACAGCCTTTTAGGCAACATGCCCCATCATCCGGTGCATAAAAAGGAACCAGCACCCATTTCAAGGGCAGGGAGGCCGGAAAATTCAATCCTCGTTTTGTGCCTGAAGCCGCTTCAGGTCGTTCACCCGGCCCGGATCTTCCTCAAAGTATTGGACAAGGTCTCCGATCCGGTCAATGGAATTCCAGCTCAGGTGATGTTCAATTCCTTCTACATCTCTATAAATATTTTCTTCGTCGACCCCGATGATCCTTAAAAACTGTTCAAGCAAATGATGGCGGTCGACGAGCCGTTTTCCAATTTTTTTACCTTTTGGGGTGAGGACCAGTCCGCGGTATTTTTCATAAACAAGATAATCATCCTTATCCAGCTTCTGTACCATTTTCGTGACGGATGAAGGATGAACGGAAAGCGCTTCTGCAATATCAGAAACACGCGCATATCCTTTGCTTTCAATCAGAATAAAAATCTGTTCAATGTAGTCTTCCATACTAGGTGTCGGCATCCACGGGCCCCCATTCTTACAACAAATATTGAGTCTGCCGGTACAATAACAATACCATCAGTTTACTATAATCACGGATGATGTACAAGAATTCCTGAAAAAAGCTGCGCCAGTTTTAAACCGCTTGCAAATTTAAGAATTCACAACAATTTTCCCTCATTTTTGATTCGTTTGTCTTGACTATCCATACCGGATGGAGTATATTAATTATAACATTAAACAAGTGATTTCCCAGACCTTGATGGCGGTTTTTCATCTGTTTAATGCAACATTTTTTGGCACGAACGTGCTTTTGATTTAGGAGGATTAAGAAATGCAAAACGGTAAAGTAAAATGGTTCAATAACGAAAAAGGCTACGGGTTCATTGAAGTTGAAGGTGGAGACGATGTTTTCGTTCATTTCACCGCTATTCAAGGTGAAGGATTCAAAACATTGGAAGAAGGCCAAGCTGTTTCTTTCGACATCGTTGAAGGCAACCGCGGACCTCAGGCAGCGAATGTAACAAAACTTTCATAAATCATAGAATGCAACGAGGCTGGCTTTTATGCCAGCCTTTTATTTTTCTGCATTTGTGTAAGTCCTCACAATACCGGATTGTGGCATTTTTCCGGTTGTTGCATCAGTATACTGTTTACAGTCTGCGATGTCTTCCGCCACGCCTGTTGTCTGAGCCGACTTTGTTCGATTTAATACGGCAAGACGGGCAACCGTTTTCGGGTGCCGCCTGTTTCCCGCATTTTGTAACACCCGTCACGATAACCGGTCGCCGTATTTTTTCAGCTTTTCGCCTACCGTGCATTGCCGGATGCAAAACTGGTGGGCATATTTTTTCCCACGTGTTTTCCGGAAATGCGATTTTAAAAAACAGCCTTCACAATACGTCTTTAATATTTCATCCACTTCCCGGATGAGTTGTTTTCTTTCCATCTTTATCCCTTCTTTCTTTCCGCCAGCTTTCCCATCCGCATTGCACGTGCATTTATCCATTGCGGCACGCCTGACTTTCCCGGGGATCCCTTTATCAAAATTTCCCCGAATTTGGGCATGCTATAACAAGAGGTGATCAGGATGGCTAAAAAAGACAATACAAACCGCGGTAAAGCGGCAAATTCCGTTACGCCGCAAGGAATCGCACAGGATGCGGCATTCGCGCCGGACCCAAAAACAACCCTTGAAAACCGCGCGAAAAAGTCCAATACAAAAATCTGACAATCGCAAAACGGAGAAGAAAAACAGCATTCTTGTCCTGAATGCTGTTTTTCCACTTTCCGTCCCCAATTAAACCGGGCAAAGTGGTTAAGAAATGAAGCTTGCGTTTATCCGCGCTGTAACCAAATGGCGTTTTACCATTTTTAATTCCAGTTCCTCCATCAGTTCCATAAACGTTTCAGGAATCTGGCCAAACCGCGCTTCTTCCAAAGAAAAAGCCACAGGCACATCACAACGGATTTCAGCAAGTTTTCTGCTCAGGTGCAGCATCTCCAATCCCGCTTTGATTTTTTTCTGCTGCGACGGGGTGAGCTCCCCGAGATGCCCCAAAATGCCGCTGATGTTTCCAAACCGGCTGACGAGCTTAAACGCTGTTTTTTCACCGATCCCCTTCACACCCGGATACCCGTCGCTTGCATCGCCCATCAGCGCTTTTACATCGATAAACTGCCGCGGCGTCACCCCGTATTCGTCCATAAACGCCGCCTTTGTATAGGTTTTATAATTTCCGAACCCTTTTTGGAGGAGATGGACTTCCACATGGTCATCCAAAAGCTGCAAGATGTCGCGGTCGCCGGTCAAAATGGAAATATCCGCCTCGTCTTTGAACCGGCTGCTAAGGGTGCCAAGACAGTCGTCCGCTTCATACCCGGCCACTCCGACATTTGGAATTTCAAAAGCTTCCACTGTTTCTTTCGCCAGGTCAAATTGCGGAATCATCTCAACCGGCGGGACGTCCCGGTTTGCTTTATATTCACCGTACAGGTCGTTGCGGAACGTTTTGCTCCCCATATCCCAGCAAACGGCCACATGCGTCGGTTTTTTGTTCTCAGCCGCCAAAAGCAAATGGCGCAAAAAGCCCTGCACGCCGTTTGTCGGCATCCCTTTAGAATTCACCATAAACTGCCCCGTCACGGCAGTGGCATAAAAAGCCCGGAAAAGGAGCGCCATCCCGTCAATTAAAAGCAAATGCGGCCTCTTATTCATGCGATCACCTCATCAAATATCATCCTGTTATTATAACACAACCAGCAACTGGCCGCATTGAAAAAAGGCGGTTCTAAACGGGCGAACCATTGTGCCCGGTTGAAATCCAGCCGACCGTAGATCAAAGCAGGGAAAAATTCAACTGGGATCTACAAGATTTTCTTCCATCAACCGGTCGAGCGCGAGCAGGACGGCCATTTTGACATGCGCATACGTAAGGCCGCCCTGAACATAGGCGGTGTATGGCGGGCGGAGCGGGCCGTCGGCGGAAAGCTCGATGCTTGCCCCCTGGATAAACGTGCCAGCTGCCATGATGACATCGTCCGCATAACCGGGCATATCACTCGGGTATGGCGTCACATATGAATTCACCGGTGAAGCAAACTGGATCGCCTGGCAAAAGGCGACCATGCTGTCCGGGTCGCCAAATTCAACGGACTGGATGAGGTCCGTCCTCGGCGCATCCCATTTCGGATACGTATTCATCCCGGATTTTTCCAAGATTGCCGATGTAAACACCGCACCTTTTAATGCCTCTGCCACCACATGCGGCGCCAGAAAGAAGCCCTGGTACATCTCAAGAAGGCTGTAAAGCGATGCTCCTGCTTCCGCGCCAATTCCGGGAGATGTCATCCTGTAAGCGCAGCTTTCCACCCATTTTTTCTTCCCGACAATATAGCCGCCCGTTTTCGCAAGCCCGCCGCCCGGATTTTTGATAAGCGAACCGGCCATTAAATCCGCGCCAACATGGCATGGCTCCTTCTCCTCTACAAATTCGCCGTAGCAGTTGTCGACAAACACAACTGCATCCGGCTTGATTTCTTTTACAAAGCGGATCATTTCCCCGATCTCATCCACTGTAAACGAAGGTCTTGACGCATATCCTTTTGAGCGCTGGATCGCAACCATTTTTGTATGGGGATGGATCGCTTTTCTTACCGCTTCAAAATCGACCGTGCCGTCTTCCTTCAAGTTTACATAATTATAGGTTATGTTAAACTCCTGCAGCGAACCGTTGCCACTACCGTGCACCCCTGTAATTTCATCAAGCGTATCGTACGGCTTTCCGGTTATGTATAGCAATTCATCCCCCGGGCGGAGGACGCCGAAAAGCGCAATCGTAATCGCATGTGTCCCGGAAATGATTTGCGGGCGGACGAGCCCGGCTTCCGCGCCGAAAACATCGGCATATATGTTCTCAAGTGTTTCCCTGCCGGCGTCATCATAGCCGTATCCGGTCGACGGATAAAAATGCGACTCGCTCACTTTATACTTTTGAAAACTTTGCAAAACGCGGAACTGGTTCGCTTCCGCCCGTTTTTCTATTGCGCTGTGGACCGGGCGAATTTGACGCTCGGCCTCTTCTGCCATTTGCCTGAGTTTGGCACCATGAGTCAAATACTGGTACATCTTCTACACCTTTCCGTTCAAAATATGGGGTGCATGCAAGGCAACCCGCTGCATGCACCCGCGCGCAAGGTTTTTATTCAGCATATTGTTGTATCGCGCCCAGAACCGGATGGCCTGGAAGCGCATATCCCTTGCACTGGTATGCCTCATTTTCTTCTTTAAAAATTAGTTCTCTTAAAATGGTATCACTTTTTAAAACTGAAAGCAGCTTTCCTTCTGTTTGCGGGACAAGCGCGCGATACGGCACCATTTCGGCCAACACTTGTTTTTCAATTTCCAACAGCAGCCGGTGGATGTCTTTTTCGTCTTTCGCGCTGATCATGATGCTGTTTTGTGCATTGGGCACGAAATGGCTGTCTTTTATATCCATTTTATTGTAAACGGCAAGCTGCGGTAGATGGTTCATTTCCAGTTCGGAAAGCAGGCGCTGCACCGTTTTTTGATGGTTGTCATAATCCGGGTTGGAACTGTCAATGACATGCAAAAGCAAATCGGCTTCCCGCACTTCTTCTAAGGTCGAGCGGAACGCCGCAATCAGTGTCGTCGGCAAGTCCTGGATAAATCCGACCGTATCCGTCAACAAAGCCGTATAACCGCTTGGCAACACAACTTTTCTTGTCATCGGATCAAGCGTGGCAAACAGCTGGTTTTCTTCATAAGAATTTGCGGCAGACAGGCGGTTAAACAATGTCGATTTTCCGGCATTGGTATAGCCGACAAGCGCAATTTGAAACACATGGTTCTTTTTCCGCCTTTCGCGGTACCGCTCCCGGTGGTGGACAACCGTTTCAAGCTGCGCCTTGATTTCAGAAATGCGGCGGCGGATATGGCGGCGGTCCGTTTCAAGCTGGGTTTCCCCCGGCCCCCTCGTGCCGATTCCGCCCCCGAGCCGCGACAGCTCCGTCCCGCGCCCGCCAAGACGCGGCAGCAAATACTCAAGTTGCGCCAGTTCCACCTGGAGCTTCCCTTCTTTTGAGCGGGCACGCGTCGCAAAAATATCAAGGATGAGCTGTGTCCTGTCCAGCACGCGGCAATCCACCGCGGCCTGGAGATTGCGGAGCTGGCTCGGCGAAAGTTCCGCGTTAAAAACAATCAGATCAGCTTGCAGTTCTGAAACAAGCGCCCTTAGTTCCGCTACCTTGCCTTTTCCGATATACGTAGCAGCATCTACCCTGTCCCGTTTTTGTACGACTTCAAGCACCGCTTCCCCCTGCGCCGTTTCGACAAGCCGCTTCAGCTCCTCCATTGAATAGGCAAAACGGCTGTGGCTGATGCCGCTCCATTCGCATCCGACAAGAATTGCTCTTTCTTTTTTATTTTCCATTTCATCACCTGTTCCGTCCAGTATACCTGTTATCTTACCAAAAAACGCCCAAGTATAACATGTCGAGGCGCTTTTTTTGGGAAACAGGGCATGGCTTCATGCGATATCGCTTTTTTACCGCCCCCATTAAAAAAGCCCGGGCGCTGTTATGCCCGGGCTTACCTTTCTTAAAAATGTCTTCCCGGGCTGCTTATTTTCCGTGCGAAACATCTGGCCGAAAAAGCCGATTTAAGCTTCCCTACGGAAAATAAGCGCCTGCTGCAAACTGCATAGGATGCAGGCGTCAGTCCGGAAAAACAAGGTCACTGCTGCGCAGCGTGACCAGCTCATGGCGGTCATAGCAAGCCTGCATTAACAGCCGCATGGCCTGGGCGCGCACTGACTTTTCAATTACATTCCGCACATACCGGCCGTTTGAAAAACTGGCAGGGGTGCTCGTTGTTTTGACAAAAGCCAGATGATCGCGAAGCTTCCGTTCTGCATCCAAACTGAGCGTATACTCTTTTTCCGTCAGCATCCTTTTCCCGATATCCATGAGTTCCTCTACCGAGTAATCAGGAAAGTTGAACACGATCGGAAACCGGGAATACAGTCCCGGATTCAGGCTCAGGAAATAATCCATTTCGTTTGAATAGCCGGCCAAAATTAAAATAAATTCGTGCTGTTTGTCTTCCATATGCTTTACAAGCGTATCGATTGCTTCTTTCCCGAAATCTTTCTCGCCGCCGCGGCCGAGAGAGTACGCTTCATCAATAAATAAAATGCCGCCGATCGCTTTTTTAATCAAATCTCTTGTCTTTTGCGCCGTATGGCCGATGTATTCGCCAACCAGATCGGCCCTTTCCGCCTCAATCAAGTGGCCTTTTGACAATACATTCATTTTATGGAACAATTTCCCGATCAATCGGGCGACAGTTGTTTTGCCGGTTCCGGGATTGCCTTTAAACATCATATGAAGGGCCTGCTTTCCCGTTTTTAACCCGGCGGCTTCCCTTTTCTTGTTAATATAGATCCAGGCATAAACTTCTTTAACCATTTTTTTGATTTCTTCCATTCCGACGAGCGTGCCAAGTTCATCTTCAATTTCTTTTAAAATTTCATGTTCTGCTGATAAATCTTTTTTGCCGGTTTCTATTTTCGGCTGGGGAATAACGGCCTCCCTTTGGCCCGCATGGAGGACAATATTGATCTGGCCGTTATTTTTCATACGAATCGGTTGATCCATCACCGCCACCTCGCATTCTACAGACAATATACGCGGATTGGGCCGGGAGTGTGACAAATGCCCACGTACAAAAACTTGTTGTCCGGCATAAGAAAACCGGTTGTTTTTCAAATCCGCACCGGTCGAAAATCAGCACCATCCAAAATGGCGGGGGAAATTGTCGGTTTTTGCGCTTTCCCGAGAAATAATGATCTGTATCAGTTTATGTTTCAGAAGCGGATAACAGTACACATATTTAAAATGCCCGGCAAGCTGCCGGACATTTTGTTTTAATTTTCCTCGAAATTGATTTGAACATTTTTTTGCGGCTGGAACGTTGAAATCGCATGTTTGAAAACGAGTTGCTGTTTGCCGTCTGTTTCAATCAGCACGGTGAAGTTATCAAAGCCTTTTACCTGGCCGCGAAGCTGAAAGCCGTTCATCAAAAAGACTGTGACAACCGTACCGTCTTTCCGCAATTGGTTTAAGTACTGGTCCTGAATATTGATGGCTTTGTTCATTGCGAATCCTCCTCTTTCTCTCTATTTTAACCTGCTCATGACTAAAGCCGCGAGATTCCTGCAAACGCCGGTGGATCTCCGGTGATTTTAGCAGGCAGCCCCCGCAGTTTCTGCGGTTCGGTGCCCGGAGCATCTCATGACTGAAGTCACGCGTGTTCCTGGCTATACTCTATATTATAAACTATTCGATTTTAATTGTAGCTTTCCTGCTATGAAAGCGGAAATTTCTTTAAATTTTTTTTCCTTTTCTTCCTCTTTTGTCATGTCAAACCACTCAATTTCCATCTTATTGCGGAACCAGGTAAGCTGTCTTTTGGCAAAACGCCTTGTATTTTGTTTTAAGCGGGAAACAGCCTCGTCAAGGGTCATGCGCCCGTCAAAGTAATCGTAAAGCTCTTTGTAGCCGATCGCCTGGATGGACTGGACACCGCGCAAATTTTTGTCATACAACTTTCTCACTTCCTCGATTAAACCGCGTTCCATCATTTGATCGACCCGTTCGTTAATGCGTTGATACAGCTTCTCCCTCTCCATCACAAGCCCAATGAGCGCCGCACAATAAAGCGGTTCATCCTGTTGCTGTTTCTTGTAGTCTTGCATCGTCCTACCGGAAAAATGGCCTACTTCCAACGCCCGGATCACCCTTCTGACATTATGTGGATGAATCTTTGCGGCACTTTCCGGATCGGTTTTTTCCAGTAATTTATAAAGCAGGCCGGGCCCTTCCCGCCTTGCAATCTTTTCAAGTTCCGCGCGGTATGCCGGATCTCCGGCAATGTCCGAAAAACGGTAATCGTATAAGACAGATTGTATGTAAAGCCCTGTGCCGCCGACGATCATGGGCAACTTGCCGCGGGAAGCAATATCGCTTATTTTTTCCCGTACCAGTTGCTGGAATTCAGCAACCGAAAAAGACTCATCCGGATTTTTAATGTCGATCAGGTGATGGGGAATCCCTTCCATTTCAGCCTGCGTAATTTTTGCTGTGCCGATATCCATGCCTCTGTATACTTGCATCGAATCGCCGCTGATGATTTCAGCATTGAATTTTTTCGCGAGGCGGATGCTAAGTGCCGTTTTTCCTGATGCTGTCGGGCCGATCAGTACGATCAGTTTTTGTTTTGCCATTCGTACCCTACCTTTTATGCCGGAGATTGCAGCATTCTTTAAATCCCCGGATTTTTCCGTCTCTATCGTACCATAAAACAGCAAACAGAACATCTATACAGTTTCCCTTTTTTCGGGATTTTATTCATCCTTGAAAATTCACTTACGAAAAAATATTTAAAAAAGTGTGTATAGGGCTAAAGTCCTGCTTCACATCCGGTCCATTTATACTATATAATAAGGATAATCATTATGATCTATGTAAGGCAGGTTTTTTCGTATGGTTAAAAATGACGAACGCATCATTTTCATCATTGAATTAGGGCGGCTTTTAGATGAATACCACAAATGCCCGTATGAGGCTGTGAAAAAAAGCATATATGAAGATATCGTTTTGCTCAGGCATGCCATTGACCCTGATTCAAACGATATGCCTGCCAGCTCCGCAAAAAAACCATCTTAAGCACAACCGCCTCCAAAACACGCTCATGCTGCCTTTTCTTCAAAACTGTTTTTCTAATCTTCTTATTTTTCTCCGAAAGGGATGTTTGCATGGAAAAAACGAATCAGTATCTCATACTTGCCTCTGCCCATCTGTCCCGCAATATTTTCATCCTCCGCGAACAATTGATGCAGTGTGCCAAACAAAACGGCATGAACCACCCGGAAACAATCCGCCAAAGCCAATTATTGGACAAACTGATTTATGAATACCAGCTGGTAATGCTCGCACAAAGCAAAGACGGCTCTTTCCATGATTAATTCCTTCCATCCGCCCAATACCTTAAAACAAAGACCAGTCGCTGCTTTTCTGCACGTCGTCGTGATGGTGGCCCGTCAGCCGTTGCATCCTGGAAAAGTGGCCTCCGGCGTGGCGCTTGCAATCGACGAGGAAACAAAAGGACTTGTACGGCCCGTGATTGAAAGCAATCTGCGCCTTGCAAAACAAATGAGATGTCATACCGCATCGAATGCGGCACCAGCGGAAGATGAGAATCAGCCGGCGCATATTTTCAGGACAGAGATGAATTCCTATGGATTGGATTAAAAATGCAATATATAATGGATGGTGATAGAAATTCACCCCGAAGAAGAAGCTCATCAAAACCATTTGAAAGGAGATTGATAATGGATCAGAAGCTGGAACTTATCCTTAAGAAGCTAAGCTCACTGGAATCGGGTCAAAAAGAGCTGAACCAAAAGTTTGAAGCCTTAGAATCCGGCCAAAAAGAACTGAACAATAAGTTTGAAGTCTTAGAATCGGGTCAAAAAGAACTGGGACAAATTGTCAGAACCATACGCGACCGCCAGGAAGAAACAGATGCAAAGATTGATGCCCTATCAATGGATGTCCACCATGTCCACGGTGAGATTGCAGGCGTCAAAGAGGAAATCAAAGATCTTCGGAATGGTGTCATTTTTGTAAATAGAAAAGTTGCAGACGCAGAATTCGAAATTAATATGATGAAGCAAAATAAAAATCAGTGACCAAATCGTATATGTAAAGGAAGTTGCCCCTCTGTAAAGTCATTTGCAGATGAAAATCGGATGAATGCATGGAAACCTCAGTCTATTTGATAGATATGTATTCTATATTCTTTAACACGATGGTATCCAATTGCTCATACCGAAGTTGTTCCGTCCACTACAAGAATTAGGTATATATGGAAGTTATAACATCTTTTTCATTGGTGACTATATAAAATCATTTAAGTGAACTTGGAGGAGAATTATAGTGAGAAAAATCATTTCAGTCGCAGTTGCTTCCGGCCTAATTTTCGGAGTATCGTTTGCTGCTTCTCATGATGTTGATGCGGCAAAGGCAAAGACTTATGCCAACTGTAAAGCCTTGAATAAAGATTACAAAGGCGGCGTTGCAAGAAGTAAAAGCGCAAAAAACAAAGGTGGAAAGACACACTATAAGCCATACGTTTCAAAAGCATTGTATGACAAAAATAAAACAAAAGACAGGGACCATGATAGTATCGCTTGTGAAAGATAGGAAAAGGCCCTCTAGGCTTTTTCTTAGAATCAAAGACGGAACCTATATGGCGTGAACAGCGATTCTAAACAAGGCGTCATCACAATGAATGACAAAAGTCAAGAATCAGAACAAAAAACTTCACCCCCTCTCGTATTATCCAAAGCACTTATCGTTAACGGGCTGATGGGCCTTTAGTGGAAGATGGTATCGATACGCTAGTAAAAGGTTGAACAATACAACGATCTCAAACATGTTTGAAATGTGGTCAAATTGTGGTCAAACACCCGTTAAAAAGATTGAAACCCCTTGATCATCAAGGGGTTTCGCGATCCGGGAGTTACATGACCCGTTTAAACATTTTTTCGAGTTCGTACACCGAATAATGGATGATGATTGGACGGCCGTGCGGGCATGTAAACGGGTCGGATGCCATTCGGAGCGCATCGAGCAGTGCCTGGATTTCGTCATTGCGCAAATGCCGGTTCGCCTTGATGGACCCTCTGCAGCTCATCATAATCGCCGCTTTTTCACGCAATTTTTTAATATCGACTTTTTTTATAGAAAGGACATGCTCGATCATTTCCTCAATGACCTCTTTTTCCTCATTTTTCGGAAACCATGTCGGATGGGAACGGACAATGAAGCTGTTGTGCCCGAATGGTTCAAGGAAAACGCCGACCTCTTTCAGCGCATCGAGGTTCTCCTGAATTTTAATGGCTTCGTCCGTTGCGTATTCTAAAGTCAGCGGCACAAGCATTTCCTGCACTTCTTTTTTCACTTCGCCGACTTTTTCGCGGAAAAATTCATACTTGACCCGCTCCTGGGCGGCGTGCTGATCAATGATATACAAGCCGTTTTCATTTTGGGCAAAAATATACGTGCCGTGCATCTGGCCGATCGGATACATCGGCGGGATGCGGGATGCCGGCTGCTGTGCCGCGTCCTGCCCTCTTGCCTCTTCAACATCAAATCCATCGCGCGCCGGTTCATGGATTTCATCTGGAAAAACAGAATCCAGATTTTCCCCTGAAAATGCCGGGAAATCTGCGGCCGGCTGTTCCACGCTGAGATGGGGTTCTGCATCCGGGCTTTTATCGTGCTGCCCCATTTCCGTTTCCTCCGGCCGGGGCGATGGGTGCGGCGCAACAGGCGCGGAGAAAGCTTTCGGAGTTTCCGGTTCCGTTTTTCCCGGCAAATGGTCAAGCTGGAACGACACCTGTTCCTGTTTTGGTTTTTCTGCTTGCCGCACCATGCCGGACGGAATCAATTCCTGCTTTTTGAAAGCAGCTTTAATCGCGCCCGTAATCGCCCGGCACAGCTCCTTTTCTTTGCTGAACCGCACTTCAAGCTTGGCCGGGTGAACATTCGCATCGACTAAAACCGGATCCATTTTTAGCGACATCAACACAATCGGGTAGCGGCCGATCGGGAGCAGTGTATGATACCCTTCCAATATGGCCTTTACAAGCACGTAATTTTTGATAAACCGGCCGTTTACCATCGTGGAAATATAGTTGCGCGAAGCCCGCGTAATTTCCGGCAAAGCGATAAACCCGTTGATTTCAAAATCAAGCGTTTGGCTGTGTACCGGAATCATTTTTTTGGCAATGTTTAAGCCGTAAATGGCGGCAAGCACCTGGCGCACATCGCCGTTCCCGCTTGTCTGAAGCAACATCTTTCCGCCGTGGCGGAGGCGGAAAGACACCTCGGGGTGGCTGAGCGCGAGGCGGTTCACCACATCGGTAATATTGCCGAGCTCGGTATGGATCGACTTCATATATTTTAACCGCGCAGGCGTGTTAAAAAATAAATCGGTGACCGTAATTTCCGTTCCTCTCCGGCTCGGTGCCTGTTCGCGGGCCACCCATTTCCCGCCTTCAATGACCGCTTTTGTCCCGGGCCCGTTTCCGGTTGAGGTGACGATCTCAACACGGGAAACAGCAGCAATGCTCGGGAGCGCTTCGCCGCGAAAACCGAGCGAACGAATCCGGAACAGATCATGTTCGTTTTTGATTTTGCTTGTGGCGTGGCGTGAGAAAGCAAGCTCAACATCGTCAGGCTCGATGCCGGTTCCATTATCAATCATACGGATTTTTTCCATACCGGCTTCCCAGACATCAATTTCGATAACTGTGCTTTCCGCGTCAATGGCATTTTCCGCCAGTTCCTTCACGACAGATGCCGGCCGTTCGACCACTTCACCGGCTGCAATCCTGTTAGAAAGCAACTCGTCCAGTTGTGCAATTTTTCCCATCGCGGACAACACCACCTATTTTTTTAATTTTTTCTGAATCTCATAGAGTGCATTCATGGCCGCAAGCGGCGTCATCTCAAGCAAATCGAGTTCCCTAATTTGCTTGAGCACCTTTCTTTCCTTTGCTTCAACCGTTTTCTGACGCGGCGTTTCCGGCTCTTCAAAAAAGGACAGTTGCGCGGGCTCTGTGGCAGCAGCCGCCTCCGGGGGGTTCATCTGCGTTTCGCCGTTATCCTGGTTTTCAAGCGCATGGAGAATTTTTTCGGCGCGGCAAATCACTTGTTCCGGCAGGCCGGCCAGCTTTGCCACATGGATCCCGTAACTTTTATCTGCAGGGCCTTCTTTGATTTTATGGAGGAAAACCACTTTGCCGTTTTGCTCCATGGCGCTGACATGGACGTTTTGCAGCTTACCCAGTTCTGTAGAAAGCGCCGTCAGCTCGTGATAATGGGTAGAAAAAAGCGTTTTGGCCCCGATTTCATCATGGATGTATTCGATCATCGCCTGGGCGAGTGCCATCCCGTCATATGTAGACGTTCCGCGCCCGATTTCATCAAATAAAATCAGGCTTCGTTCCGTTGCGTTTGCAATCGCGTTTTTCGCTTCAAGCATTTCGACCATGAACGTACTCTGGCCGGAAATGAGATCATCGGCTGCGCCAATCCGTGTAAAAATCCGGTCAAAAACCGGCAGCTCCGCCTCGCGCGCCGGCACAAAGCAGCCAATTTGCGCAAGGATTACCGTCAGCGCAATTTGCCGCATATACGTGCTTTTCCCGGACATGTTCGGCCCGGTAATCAGCAGAATCTCTCGGTTTTCATCCATCAGGCAGTCGTTTGGCACATAGCTTTGCGAATCGAGTACTTTTTCCACGACCGGATGGCGCCCTTCCGTAATCTTCAGCACGCCGTCTTCCCGGAATACCGGCTTTGTGTAGTGGCGTTTTTCGCTTACGACGGCAAAGCTTTGCAGCACATCAATCGTGCTGACCGCTTTTGCGAGGCGCTGCAGCCTGGGAATAAATTCTTTTACATGTGCCCGGATTTCCGTAAACAGCTCGTATTCCAGATCGATCATTCTTTCTTCCGCCTGTAAAATAAGCGCTTCTTTTTCTTTCAATTCCGGTGTGATGAACCGCTCGGCGTTCGCCAACGTCTGTTTCCGTTCATAGCGGCCTTCTTCGAGCAGGTGGAGGTTCGCCTTCGTCACTTCAATATAGTAGCCGAACACGCGGTTGTATCCGACTTTCAGCGACTTGATTCCGGTCCGCTCGCGCTCGTCGCGTTCGAGGCTTGCAATCCACTGCTTGCCGTTTTTGCTCGCGTCGCGGTAGCGGTCCAGCTCTTCGTTATAGCCGTCGCGGATCATCCCGCCTTCCTTCACGGAAACCGGGGGATTGTCCTCAATCGCGCGTTCGAGCAAATCTGTCAGTTCTTCACACGGGTCAAGAAGCGCCGCCAATTTTTTGCTTTCCGGGCTTTCCAAGCTTTCCATGACCGCCCGGATACCCGGAATTTGCTGTAGCGAGCATTTCAGCTGGATGAGGTCACGTGCATTCACATTGCCAAATGCCACCCGGCCGGCAAGCCTTTCCAGGTCGTATACTTCCTTCAGGCGCTCGCGGATATCCTCCCGCTCAAAGTAATGGTTTAAAAAGGTTTCCACCATTTGAAGCCGTGCTTCTATTTTTTCCTGCTTAAGCAGCGGCCGGCCGATCCACTGTTTTAAAAGCCTGCCGCCCATGGCTGTCATCGTTTCATCGAGCAGCCATAAAAGCGATCCTTTTTTGCCTTGCCCGCGGATCGTCTCAGTCAGTTCGAGATTACGCTTGGAGTAATAATCAATATTTAAAAACCGGCGGACTTCATACATTTCAACCGGCTGCAGATGATCGAGGCTCCTTTTCTGCGTGCGGAATAAATAGTTTAACAGTCTTGCTGCAGCCAGCCGCAAAAGCTCCGGTTCCAACTGGGGCAGAAGCCTTTCAAAGCCTTCCTTTACAGCCGTATCCGTTTCAAACGAAATGGTGATATTTCCTGTATTTTTCATTAGCCGCGCGTATTCATCCGGAAATTCCGGATCTACCACAGCTTCTTTTGCGCCGATCGACGCCAGTTCGTTCAGTACTTCTTCAAACGGGCCTTCCAAAAGACAAGCCCTGCCCTCCCCTGTTGACAAATCTATATAGGCAATCGCGAAATTCCCGTCCGCCGGGGATGCAACAGACGCAATATAGTGGTTTTCTTTTTCCGCGAGCGATTTGCCCTCCATCAAGGTGCCAGGGGTAATCAGCTGGATGACTTCCCGCTTGACAACACCCTTTGCCAGTTTCGGGTCTTCCATCTGTTCACATATCGCCACTTTATAGCCTTTATCAATCAGCTGTTCAATATAAGTGCTGGCGGAATGGTACGGTACCCCGCACATCGGGATTTTCTCGTCGCCGCCGCCGTCCCTGCTCGTTAATGTAATTTCCAGTTCCTGGGACGCTTTAATGGCATCTTCGAAGAACATTTCATAAAAATCGCCGAGACGGAAAAATAAAAAGGCATCCTGATATTCCGCCTTCACTTGCAAATATTGCTGGATCATTGGGGTATACGCAGCCATTCTTACCAAATTCCTTTCCTGCTTTTCAATCATTCTTCAATCCTGTTTATTATAACATATTTGCATGAAGGCCTTCATAAATTGAAATACGGATCATTTTACAAAGCCGGGCCTTGTCTGTTGATTTTCAATGTCTCCTCCAGGGATGCCAGGTTTTTTCTGCCTGTGTCAAAACCCATTACAGGATTTCGCGTGCATTCTAAGCATGCGTTTTGGTGGGGCAAATGGCCGCGCTTTTACCGCCGGATGCCCAGAAAAAAACTAGGAGTGCATGTCTCCTAGTTTGTGGCTTCTATTCTTCTTCACTTCCCACTAAAAAGTCAGGGTTTAATTCTTCAAACTCGTCGCTGCTTTCTTCTTCCCATTCATCGTCATCGCTGCATCCTTCAGGCGAGATGGCAACACAAACCTTTGTTTCTCCGATGACTTCCACGAGAAACTCTCTTTCAACACTGACAATGATTTTATTGCCGTTTGGCGAAATGACCGCTTCAATGCAATTCGGCTGCTGCAGGACGCTTGCGATGACTTCTTTGTCGTCCAGGCAATCCGGATCCCTGTAATGCAATTTAACGGTATCGGTATACTCGACTTTTTCCGTCATGACCGATGTCTTCGTATTGTCATTATGGGAATACCAGATGTTCACATCATAAGAGCCGCGGATTTTAACTTCTTTATCTATTTTCCTGGCTTCGTACTTATGGTTGATAATCCAGCAGCCTAAAATGCTCGAAGGATGCTGCGGCGGGCAAATCGTATGATTGGACTGCGTAAATTTGCGCCCTTTCGCAACGACTGCTTTTGTAATGATTTCTCTATATTCTGCCATTCGAGCGAACCCTCCTCATCTATTTTCAATTCATCCTATGCTTTTACCCAGGCCGGTGTGCCAATTCTTTTTCTCGCCACCTCCGGGTAATCCTAACATATGCCGCGACAATAGGAGGGTGCCCGTACAATGGATTTGCCTTGTGCTGCGCACCAAAAAAACGGTGTGCACAGATGCACACCGTTTTTTTCAGTGGAGGGTGCCGGAAGAATATTTCACCTGGGATCCGGTTTGGCCTTTTAAAAGATCGCCGCCGGTCGATTTGATGATTTCATCCGTGACCGTATTGGAAATGGTATTTGTGACAATCTGGAGCAGGTCGTTTACGTCCACCTGTGACTGCTTGAATTCCTGAACGACCGGGATGCCGTCCAGTTCTTCCTCCAGTTTATCTATTTTGGCTTCTACTTGTTTTAATGCTTCTTTTTTTCCATAATGCTGCAAGTTGACAGCCTGCTTTTGCAAAGCTTTAATATTGGCAATTAAATTGCGGACTCTCTCATTTTCATTGATTTGCGCTTCCGCCCGCTTAAAAAAATCGACCTCTTCCGTTTCCGCAATCATTTTCGCAAGTTCGGCAGCTTTTGCGACGATATCATCTTTTGTAAACTTCTGCATCACGCTTCCACCCCGGCCGGATCAGGCACGGCCACCATTTCCCCGTCCAGTGACCATGTTTTCGCCTTCGTAATTTTTACCTGCACAAGTTTTCCAATTGCTGATTTCGGCCCCTTAAAGTTGACGAGTTTGTTTTTGCGTGTGTAACCGGCTAAAATTTCCGGATTGTTTTTGCTTTCGCCTTCTACAAGCACTTCCACAACCTGGCCTTCGTATTTTTCCATGGCCGCTTTTGAATAGGCATTGACGAGTTCATTCAGGCGCTGCAGCCTTTCCTTTTTCACTTCCATCGGGATATTATCTTTCATTCTGGCTGCCGGCGTGCCTTCGCGCGGGGAATAAATAAACGTATAGGCCGTTTCGAACCCGACTTCTTTATACAGGGACAAGGTTTCTTCAAACTGCTCTTCGGTTTCGTTCGGGAAACCGACAATAATATCGGTGGACAGCGCTACATCCGGAATCGCGGCTTTGATTTTTCTGACGAGTTCCAAATATTGTTCCCGCGTATATTTGCGGCCCATAATTTTTAAAATTTCGCTTGAACCAGACTGGACAGGAAGATGGATATGCTCGACAAGGTTTCCTTTTTTCGCCAGCACTTCGATCAGACGGTCGTCGAAATCGCGCGGATGGCTCGTGGTAAAGCGGATGCGCGGGATGTTGATTTTGCGCAGATCATCCATCAAATCGCCAAGTCCGTATTCAAGGTCATCAAAATCTTTTCCGTAGGCATTGACGTTCTGGCCGAGCAGCGTGATTTCCTTGTAGCCTTTGGCTGCCAGTTCACGCACTTCCTGGATGATGTCTTCCGGACGCCTTGACCGCTCTTTTCCGCGCGTATACGGCACGATACAATACGTGCAGAACTTATCGCATCCGTACATGATGTTTACCCATGCCTTGATGTTGCCTTTGCGCACTTTCGGCAGGCTTTCGATCACGTCGCCTTCTTTGGACCATACTTCCACAACCATTGCCTTGGACATATACGCTTCTTTTAAAATATGCGGCAGGCGGTGAATGTTGTGGGTGCCGAAAACCATATCGACATGCGGGTGTTTTTGCAAAATTTTATTGACGACGGATTCTTCCTGCGACATACAGCCGCAAACCCCGATCAGCATGTCCGGTTTTTCCGTTTTCAACGGTTTCAGGTGGCCGATTTCGCCAAACACTTTATTTTCGGCATTTTCACGGATGGCGCATGTATTTAGCAGAACCACATCCGCATCTTCCACCGTTTCGGTCGGTGTGTAACCAAGCTGCATAAAAATGCCGGCCATCACTTCCGTGTCATGTTCGTTCATTTGGCAGCCGTAAGTCCGGATGTAAAATTTCAATCCGTCGCCCATGCCTTTTAAGTCTTCATCGATTTCGAAGTCTTTAAAATACTGGACTGGTTTCCGGCTCCGTTTTCTTGCTTCTTTTAAATTCGGCGGAATATAAACCGATTGGAAATATTTGCTGTAGTCCTTTTCGGATTTTTTGTCCGCAGGCTCTACAGGGTTCACTTGCTGCTGTTCCAAACGTTGTTTCTCGTTCATGGCAATCCCCTTTCTGTTTGCACCATGCCGCGCTCAATTTGCGGCAACCATATAAAAATCATGCGTATAACCAGTATAAATGGTTTTTTCTCCTATTACAACAAACCCCCGTTCCCGGTATGTGTCAAGTTTTTCACGATTCCCGGAACATCCGGACTTCAAAAGCCGTTTGTTTAACCATTTAACGCGGATTCATTCGCGGTTTGTGCCGGTGTCACATTGGCAAAACACCGGGCTGTGCGCTTTACCGGGAAAAAAGAAGCCGTTACCTTCGTGCCCGGCGCAAAAAGCCCCTTCCTGTTTCAGGCAGAGGCTTTTTGCGTTTCTCTTCCGTTTTACATTTTATGCCTTCACTTGCGATAAAACGTGTTTGAACGTACGGATAACCTGGTCGATTTCTTCATAGCTGATTGTAAGTGCCGGTTCAAAGCGCAAAGTTTTCGAATTAATCAATGTGCCTGCGACAAGCACGCCCCCGTCAAACATGCCTTTTGCCACTTCATAACCGAGTTCATCCGAATGGAATTCTATCCCGATCATTAACCCTTTCCCGCGGACTTCCTGGACAATGTCTTCGTGGCCTTTTGCCGCCTCTTTTAAGCCGTTCAGGAAATAATCCCCGGCAACAGCTGCGCGTTCCGGCAGCTTTTCCTCGATGAGGACACCGATCGTTGCAATTGCCGCAGCACAGGCAAGCGGATTTCCGCCGAAAGTGGTAGTATGCATGAACGGATTCGGGAACCAGCTTTTGAACACTTCTTCTTTCGCGACCACCGCGCCGGCAGGCATCACACCGCCGCCAAAAGCTTTCGCGAGACAGAGAATATCCGGGACGACGCCGTAAAGTTCCGCCGCGAACATTTTTCCGGTACGGCCCATGCCGGTCTGCACTTCATCAAAAATGAGCAGCGCGCCAAACGCATCGCAAAGTTCACGGACTTGTTGCAAGTAGCCCTCCGGCGGGAGAATAATGCCGCCTTCCCCTTGGATCGGCTCCAGCATGACGGCTGCAACATCTTCTCCGACAAGGGCGCATGTTTCAAACGTTTTTCGCATCATGTCAATGTCGCCGTACGGGATATGGCGGAAGCCCGGAACAAGCGGAAGGAATGGTTTGCGGAACATGCCTTTCGCCGTCCCGGACAATGAACCGAGGCTTTTCCCATGAAAAGCACGGGTAGTCGAAATGATGGTTGTCCGGTCGCTGTACATTTTTGCGAGTTTCAATGCCGCTTCCACGCTTTCCGTTCCGCTGTTTGTGAAAAACGCATATTTTAAATCGCCGGGCGTGATATCCGCCAATATTTTTGCAAGCATGGCCCGAAGCGGGTCAAGCAAATCCTGGCTGTGGAGCGCCTGGCGTTTCAGCTGGTCGGTCACAGCTTTTACGACTTTCGGATTACGGTGCCCGACATTGTAGATTCCGAAACCGCCCAGACAGTCGATATATTCTTTGCCGTTTACATCTTTAAAACAGGCGCCGCTGTCGGACCATTCGACTGCCGCAAACTGGCCGCCTTCCGTCACGGTTTTCCGGTATTCCAGAAAGCCCGGATTCACATATTCGCGGAATCCGTCCACCGTTTCCTTCGTAATCCATTCCGCTTCTTCCTGCGTGACTTCCTGTTTTTCAATTAAATTCAGCACTTTATGAATATAACCGAGTACCGCTTGTTCTTCGCTGTTTTTCTTCTCTTGTTTGATATCTATCCCCATTTATGATCTCTCCTTATTTTTCATGTGAAAACCAGCCGGTTGGTTCCACTTGTAAATTGATGTTGATTTGTTTGATTTCCTGAAATTCTTCGAGCCCGAATGTGCCGAGGCTGCGCCCGATTCCGCTTTGCTTATAGCCGCCCCACGGCGCTTCGTTATAAGTAGGATGATAGGAATTGATCCACGTAATGCCGGACCGGATCTTTTTAATGACCCTTAACGCCTTGGCCCCGTCATTGGAGAAAACCGCACCGGCCAGCCCGTATACCGTGTCATTGGCCAATTTTACAGCTTCCGCCTCATCCTTGAATTTTTGAATAACAACGACAGGGCCGAAAATTTCCTCCTGGACAATCCGCATGTTTTGTTTAACATCCACAAACACGGCCGGCCCGACAAAATACCCTTTATCCAGCCCGTTTTCCAATAGGCGGTTGCCGCCAAGCGCTAAGGTGGCGCCTTCCTGCTTGCCGATTTCAATATAAGAAAGCACTTTTTTCATATGTTCTTCGCTGACAAGCGGGCCCATTTCCGTATCCGGATCATCCCCCGGCCCGACTTTAATTTTGGCGGCTCTTTCCACAAAATGGGAGACAAATCTTTCGTACAAGCTTTCTTCAACAAGGATTCTCGAGCCGGCGGAACATACCTGGCCGGCCCCGCTGAAAATGCCGTACAAGGCGTAATCAACGGCCGTTTCAAAATCTGCATCGGCAAAAATAATATTCGGAGATTTCCCGCCGAGTTCAAGGGAAACTTTTTTCAACGTATCGGCCGCCTGCCGCATCAGATGTTTCCCGGTTTTCGTGCCGCCGGTAAAGGAAATCATATCCACTTCCGGATGGGTGACGATCTCCTCGCCTACTACCGGCCCCGCGCCCATGACCATATTGGCGACACCTTTCGGCAAGCCGATTTCTTCAAAGATTTCAAAGAGCTTCATGGCTGTCACCGGCGTCACCTCGGACGGTTTAAAAACGATCGTATTTCCGGCTGCCAGTGCCGGCGCGATTTTCCAGACGCTCATTAAAAGCGGATAATTCCATGGCACGATAAGGCCGCATACCCCGACGGGTTCCCGGACAACCATTGCCTGCATCGGATCTGCGACATGGTAGGTAAACCCGTCAGGCTTCGTAATTAAGCCGGCGTAGTAACGGAAACAGGCAGCCGCATCGGCAATATCATAGCTTGCTTCTCTTAACGGTTTCCCGTTGTCCAACGTTTCAAGCCTGGTTAAAGCCTTCGCGTTTTCGTCGATTTTATCGGCAACTTGAAATAAATACGCTGCCCTTTCCTGTGCAGGAATGCCGGACCATATCCCCGATTCAAAAGCTTTTCGAGCTGCATCCACTGCTTCATGGGCATCACGGGTGGTGCCTTCCGGGGCAATGGCGATGGTTTCACCGTTCGCAGGATTTTTTATGGCACGCGTTTCCCGGTTATCTGCATCGATCCATTCGCCGTTAATATACATTTTCAGGTTGATGACGGATTGTTGTACCCCGACCATTTTTCATCCTCCTTTATTCTCTTCGACGAATAATCTTGCAAGAAGGGTGCCAATTAATTTTCAGCCTGATTTATGCGGTTTCGCACGCACAGCATTATGCAGTTTTGCATAATGCTATTTTTTTCTGCATGGAAACGGAGCGGGGAAAGTAAAAAAGAAAACCGGCGCGTTTACACCGGGAGGCACTGAAACAAGTTGCAGGCTGCAAAAAAACGGCGGGACACTGTGAATGGTAGCGTCCCGCCGTTTTTTAGGCTTTGTTTGCGGCAGCAGGGGTTTTTAGAAGAAGCTTTACTTGAAAACGGCATCCTCTGTTTTCCTGTTTTTCTTGTTTAATATTTTTTGGTATTTGCGGCTGACGGAAGACTGGCTGATGCCCAGTGCTTTCGCCGCTTTTGTTGTCGTTTTGTACTGGTTCATGGCCAGCAAAATGAGCTGCTCCTCGACGGACTCCATCGCCTCCTGCAACGGCATGATTCTTGTGACGACCGGCTTCATTTTTTTCCTTTCAGAGCCGAATGTTAAAAACTGGCTGACAAACCCGCCATCGATGGCAGCATGGTCCGCAGTGACGACCAGCCTTTCAATAATATTTTGCAGTTCCCTTACATTTCCCGGCCACGGGTAACATTCCAGCACATTGATCGCATCAGGCGTTAAATAAAACTTCCGGCCGTATTTTTCGTTTAATTGCTGCAAAAAGTGGAAGGCAAGCAGCGATATATCTTCCGGCCGTTCCCGGAGCGGCGGGATCCGGATCGGAATGACGTTCAATCGGTAATATAAATCTTCCCGGAACCGGCCCTCTTCCACCATTTTTGCCAGGTTTTGATTTGTCGCCGCAATGATCTGGACATCGATTTTAATGGGGGTTGTGCTGCCGATCGGGATCACTTCCTGTTCCTGCAGCACCCGCAGCAATTTGACCTGCAGGTGCACCGGCAATTCGCCGATTTCATCAAGGAACAAAATGCCGCCGTCCGCCTGCTTAAAGTATCCTTCTTTTCCGTTTTTTTCCGCACCTGTAAAGGCGCCTTTGACATATCCGAACAATTCGCTTTCCAGCAAAGTTTCCGGAATCGCACCGCAGTTCAGTTTTAAAAACGGTTTTTCCGACCTTTTCCCGAATTGGTGGATCGCCTGGGCAATGACTTCTTTTCCGACGCCCGATTCGCCGGACAGTAAAACAGTGGACGAAAATTCGGCGATTTTCTTTACCTGGTGCATGATTTTTTCCATTTTCGGGCTGCAGTAAATCATTTTTTTCAAAAACCGGTCTTTGTTTTTGAACTGGTCGAGCTCTTTTTTGTACCGGGCTGAAATTTCTTTCATCTCTTTCAGTTCGGTTTTTAACCGGGTCGTCTCGGTTATGTCCCGCGATGCAATAATGATCCGGTCAAGCGCGCCTTTTTCATTAAAAACCGGGTTCCCGACGGCCAGAATTTTTCTTCCCGTCCGCGTTTCCTGCACAACGGATACTTTTTTCCGTTTTTCCATCACGAGCCTTATAACCGACGGGGTGAATAAGCCCTGGTCTTCAAAATCGAGGATATTTTTCCCGATCAGCGTTTTTACGTCCACCTGCCAGAAATCTTCAATGATGTTCTCCCCGTAGCGAAGCAGTTCGCCCTTTGCATTGACGACAAGAATTTCGTCATAAATCGTCGACAGAATCGCATTCAAGTCTTTATTTAAGTCTTTTATATATTCGATTTCAAGTGCCATTTCTTCTACCATCGGCAAATCCTGAACGACAATGATCAGGCCTTCAACTTCACCGGCGAAATTTTGAATCGGGCTGTAGTCGGCCAAAACCCCGACCCCGTTTGCGAATTCAAGATGGTTCAGATACGTTTTCCCGGTTTCAAACGCTTTTGCGATATGGTCATGGCTGAAAATACTTTTACCAGGGGCATTCAGCACCGCTTCGTGCGGCAATTTAATCATTCGTAAACCTGCTTCGTTACAATGGATGATCCGTTTTTCCCTGTTGAGCACAAAAATGCCCATTGGGATCGATGCGAGCAAGATTTTCAGAAAGTGGGCGCTTTCGTTTTCCTGTTTAAAGAGCTCCGCCAGCATGTCCTCTCTTTGGATGTAGCCGGACGGGCGGCCATCTTCGCTTCTCACAAGCGCAAATGGTTCACCAATGATTTGGAACAAGCTCGTAATGGAAATATGGTCATCGAGACGGCTGATCCCGTCAAGCGGTTTTGCGTGGCGAAGCAGGGTTTCTTTTGAAAAGTTGCCTTTTTTAAGCTTTTCCAGCAGTTGATGATTCAGCAAGGCATAGGCAAATAATTCTCCGTCCTTCTTTAAAAACAGAAAAGGCCCTTTATGCTTTTGTAACGCCAGCCTTAAATCTTCTTCACCGTCAACCGAAAAGGGGATGATCGGCTTTATTTTTTCTTTTGCAATTGCCGGCATTGCGATTCCTCCTTGCACCTTCTAAAAATATAGTATCACTATATTTTAATATTGGAAATAGTCCGGCACAAAAAAAGAAGATGCCTGCACATCTTCTGCCATGTAACCATTGCTTTTTATCTTAAAGAATAGAAGTTTTTTCTGCTTCATCCAATTGAAAATCGATGACCTGCTTGCGGAAAAATTTCGTTTGGATCGCCATATAAATAAATCCGATGCCTGACCAGATAATGCCGAAAATGAGGGCGTCTTTTTGCAAGTTGGACCATAAAACGCCCGTCAGCCCTGCCCCGGCTAAAGGCATCACCAGGTAGGAAAACACATCTTTTGCCGTTTTATAGCGCTTTTTCCGGAAGACAAAGAAGGCAATAACAGATAAATTGACGAATGTAAAAGCAATCAGGGCGCCAAAGTTGATAAACGAGGAAATGAGTTCCAGGCTGGGCGTGATCGCAAGCAGCGACACCAGGCCGACAAGGATTACATTCCATGCGGGGGTCCGGAATTTCGGATGCACGTACCCGAACCATCGCTTCGGCAGGACGCCGTTTCTCCCCATCACATATAACAGCCGCGAAACACTGGCATGGGAAGCAAGGCCGGACGCAACCGTGGCGGCAAATGCACCGGAAATAAACAATAATTTAAACAGCGTTCCGCCCACATACAATCCGATTTCGGGCAATGTGTCATCCGTGTTTTTAAAATGGGAAACGTCCGGAAACAAGGCTTGCGCGAAATAACTGGCGATAAAGAAGACCGCACCGCCGATAAAAACCGTTAGCATGATCGCTCTCGGCATGATTTTGGGATCTTTCGCTTCCTCCGCATACATCGTTACCGCATCAAAGCCGATAAACGAGAAGCATACGACTGTCGCTCCGGTCAGGACCGCGCTCAAACGGACATTGGAGTGGTAAAGCGGATCGAAAGTGAAAACCGTACCTTTTCCCATTCCGTGCGAAAATTGTACAACGGCCAGCACAAGAAAAGCACCGATTAGCACGAGTTCAAAAACGACAAGAATGGTGTTCATATTGGACGTTTTCCCCATGCTCCATACATTGATGCCCGTCACGGCGGCTACATACGTCACCACCCAGATCCAGGCGGGCACGTTTGGAAAGACGGATACCATATAAATCCGGATAATTAAAGCATTCACCATGGGCAACAGCAAATAGTCGAGCAACGCCGCCCACCCGACAAGGAAACCGAGATGGGGGTTCATCGTTTCCCTTGTATACGTGTAGGCAGATCCGGCGTTCGGGAAAACTTTTACCATCTTCCCGTAACTGATGGCGGTAAACAGCATGACAATCAACGCAGTGATATAGGCAAGCGGCACCACCCCGTTGGTTTCCTTTGATACGATGCCAAAAGTATCAAACACAATGGTAGGCGTCATATACCCTAATCCAAGTCCGACGATGGCCCATAAACCGAGTGAACGCTTTAATGTCGCATTCTCCAATTTTATCATCCTCCCTCTCTCTTCCACGAATCAAAGATGTTTGCTTTTTGGTACGCTAATAAGGCTGCTCCGCTTCCATCCATGCGAAGGCCTATTATTCTACATCTTTGCAATTTTCATACCAATTATTAGAAAAACAAGAGGAGGATTTGAAAAACTCAGAATTCAGGAAAAGCAGTCGCGGGAGTTCGGAGGGGTAGGGGGAAAAACGGAAAGTTTCTTATGCAATATTGCATAGTTTCACCTGTTTTGCATACCATTGGAAGGCAAATTGACGAAAGCCGGGGATGCAAAAACGGCGGGAACGTATTTTTGTATCCCGCCGTTTTGAGGTAAATTTTCATTCACTTGGAGCCTGTCCAGGAAAGTTTGAAAAGCGTGCCGTACTCACCGGCATTTTGCGTATCCGCATCAAATCATAAGGTTTTACAGGATGGTCGACGATTGTTTTCACGGTCATCATCGCATTCGGGGCACGTTCAATGCACTTGCCGTCTTCATCCCAAAGCTTGCGGATGGTTTGGGTGAAACGGGCAAATCCCGGCCCGTAAAACTCCACTTCTTCCCCTGTCGTAAAATGGTTGCGCTGTTCAAGCGTGGCGATTTTTGTAGCCGGATCGTAATCCAAAACACGGGCAGCGAAAGTATATTTCGGAATTTTGCGGGGGCGCCCGAACAGTTGCTGGTGGGCATCCGGTTCCCCAAAGTAAAAACCGGTGGCCAGTTCCCGTTGTGCCACTTTCCAAATTTCTTCCTCCCACGCCGGGTCAAAAACAAAATGGTCCGGATCTTCACAATAGGCATCGACAATCGCCCGGTACACATTCGCCACAGTCGAAACATAGTGGATCGACTTCATTCTGCCTTCAATTTTAAAACTTCCCACACCCGCTTCAATCAATTCCGGCACGTGATGGATCATCGTAAGGTCCACCGCACTCATGGAAAACGGCTCGCCGCCAGCTGTTAAGATGTCGGCTCCTTCATTTTCAAACAAGTCATATTTCCAACGGCATGACTGGGCGCATCCGCCGCGGTTTGCATCGCGGTTCGCCATATGATTGGACAGTACGCAACGCCCGGAATACGAAATGCACATCGCCCCCTGTACAAACGCCTCTATTTCCATACCGGTATTTTTCCGGATTTCGCGGATTTCTTCAAGGCTGACTTCGCGGGCCAGGACCACCCTTTCGACCCCTTCCTGCTCCCAGAACTGAAGCGCTTTGTAATTTGTTGCAGAAGCCTGGGTCGACAAATGGACGGCAAGGCCGGGCGCCTCTTCCATACAAATGGTGATAAAACCCGGGTCGGAGATGATGACAGCGTCAATCCCGATCTCCTTTAATGTGCGGAAAAAATCCCCTGCCCCTTCATCATCGCCTTCATGGCCGACCATATTTGCAGCTACATACACTTTTGCGCCGCGGGCATGCGCAAAGCGGACCCCTTCCTTCATTTCGTCATACGTAAAATTGCCGGCTCTTGAACGCAAGCCGTAAGCCTGTCCGCCAATATATACGGCATCCGCGCCATAGCGGACGGCGATTTCCAGTTTTTCAAGATTTCCGGCCGGCGCAAGCACTTCCGGTTTTTTGATGATGTTTCGCATATTCTCCCTCCTACTGTACTTCATCCGGCTGCCGCAGGAAAAACCCCGTGCCAAGCTTCCGCGTTTCCGGCTGCAATTGCAAAAGCTCAGCTGAAAAACGCGCCGCATCAAAAGTGCCGGACAGCACCGCTTCTTTTGCCCGGACATAAAGGGCGGCAATATCCGTAAAGGTTTCCCCTTCGGCCAAAATGCCGTCGAGTTTCCACGTATCCAGCCCCGCCCTGTGCAGATCCGGCAAATACCGAATGAGCGCAATGTCTTCTGCGGAAAAAATATGGGTGCCATTTTCATCCTCAAAAAGCGGATACTGATTTTCCCTGTCTTTTTTCTCGCTGATGCTGAGCCTGTCACGGACAGTTGTGCCGGCATTAAGATGCGCAAATTGGGTGTAATTCGAAAGCAAGCGGCGCTTCGAGTGGTGGATGCATGTCGGGCCGTATACTTGTACCTCGACGGGTTGCTTGATTTGCGCCTGTATCTCTTTTAATTCAATAAAAGTACATTCGCGCGCCGCCACGGCCCCTATTGCCCCGCGTTTGAGCCAGAACTTTATCTGGTTTGCCGATGTGACAAGCGTCTGTGCATCGTAAATATAAGGCAGATTCAGTTTCATTTCTTTTAAGAGCTGTATCACGCCCGGATCCCCGGCAGTAATCGCATCCACTCCCGCTTTTTCAAGTGATAACAAATATTCCGGAAGCGCCTCTATATGGCCGTTATGCATCAATCCGTTAACGGCTGTATACACTTTTCTATTCTGCCGGTGTGCAAACTTTGTAATGTCGCCTATGTCTTCAAGCGTGATATGGCCGGGCATGCGCAAGCCGAAACGGTTCCCCCCGATATAGAGGGTATCCACTCCGGCCGCAATCAGCGCTTCAGCCTGCCCGGACGATTCAGCAGTAGCAATGATATGGATCAACTTCCACCCCTCCTTCAGCCACTTTTCAGGCTGCAGTAAAAAAGGCGCAAAGATAAAGCGCGCCACGATTTTACTTTATCACGTGGACGGGTTCTTTTTGCTGATAAAGTATGACAGTTTCCGCAAACCTTTTTTCCATACAAAAAAAAGCTGTCTGCTTCTGCAAACAGCGTTTCTTTTCAATCTATATCAGCGGGGTTCAATGATGAGTTTAATAGCGGTTCTTTCTTCTCCTTCAATCTGAATATCCGTGAAAGCCGGGATGCAAATTAAATCCACACCGCTCGGGGCCACAAACCCTCTTGCGATGGCAACGGCTTTTACAGCCTGATTAATGGCGCCCGCCCCGATCGCCTGGATTTCCGCCCCCCCTCTTTCACGAAGAACACCGGCAAGTGCACCAGCTACAGAATTAGGATTAGATTTTGCTGAAACTTTTAATATTTCCATTCCTTCTCCTCCTTGTCTCCTTCCGTTAACCGAATGTCCGTTCAGAGTGACGATTCATGTTCGAACGTGAAGTATCTCTTGCCCGTTTCCAGCCCGGCCTTTTCCCGGCTTCGCTGGAAACGGGGCGGCTGTCCGAAACAATCCGGCAGCCGCCCCGCATATAGGCTACTGATTTTCCTGCTTGTCGTGCGGGCTTTCGTGAACGTCTCTTGCTCAAAAAAACTCCGGGGAGCTGCCCCCCGCACAGCGGGAAAAATCATTTCACTGCTACTATATTCCTTTGTTCTGCGAGTTATGCCATCCTTCATAAGCACCGGTACATAAAAAGAGGCGCTGTCCTGCCCGGCACCCATCCGGAAAAAGAAAAAACCCGTTTATTCAGAGATAAACGGGTGGTCTTCATTAATTAAAATGTTCTGGATCGTTGCGGCTTTGCCTGTTTTTTTATCAAGGCTGATGATGCATCCGCTTAATATTTTCCTTCCCGATTTCGGCACTTCAAAACGGACAGGAAGCGAAGTCAGGAATTTTTTCATTACCGCTTCTTTGTCCATGCCGAGAATGGCATCGTACGGCCCGGTCATGCCGGCATCGGTCAGATAGGCTGTACCGTTTGGCAAAATTCTTGCATCCGCGGTTTGCACATGCGTATGCGTCCCGATCACGGCAGACACTTTGCCGTCGAGAAACCAGCCCATCGCCTGCTTTTCGCTTGTCGTTTCGGCATGAAAATCAACAAAGATAAAATGAGTTCTTTTTCTTGCCAGTGCCACCATCTCTTCTGCTTTCCGGAACGGGTCATCGAGCGCGTTCATAAACGTTCTGCCCTGCAGGTTGATGACTGCAAACTCCGTTCCTTCCGCTTTGATCAACGCCATCCCTTTTCCCGGGGTCCCGTCCGGAAAATTGGCCGGGCGCACCATCCATTTTGCATCCTCAATAAAGTCGAAAATCTCTTTGTTGTCCCATGCATGGTTTCCGAGCGTGATGATATCCGCACCTGCATCCAGCAGGCCGCGGTAAATATTTTTGGTAATCCCACGCCCGCCGGCTGCATTTTCCCCGTTTACGATGGTCAAATGCGGCCTGTATTTCGCCTTTAACTTCGGCAAATATTCATTCACCATCTCACGCCCTAATGACCCTACAACATCCCCTATAAATAAAATCTTCATGCAATAAATCCTTTCTATGCTTTGTAAAACAATCTTTATTTTCTTTTCAAAACGTTAAAGAAAATAAGCGGTGAACACGTCACCGCTTATTTTGCATATTCAACAGCCCGCGTTTCCCGAATAACCGTTACTTTAATATGGCCCGGATAATCCAGCTCATTTTCAATTTTTTTGCGGATATCACGTGCCAGGCGATGAGCTTCCAGGTCGTCGATCTGTTCCGGTTTCACCATAATGCGTACTTCTCTCCCCGCCTGGATCGCGAACGATTTTTCAACACCGTCATACGATTCGGCGATTTCCTCCAGCTTTTCAAGCCGTCTGATGTAATGCTCAAGCGTTTCGCTGCGCGCCCCAGGCCGTGCAGCGGATAAAGCATCAGCGGCAGCGACAAGCACCGCGATAACAGAGGTCGGTTCCGTATCGCCATGGTGAGAAGCAATACTGTTAATGACCACCGGATGTTCTTTGTATTTGGTTGCGAGTTCGACGCCAATTTGCACATGGCTTCCTTCTACTTCATGGTCTACCGCTTTTCCGATATCATGAAGCAGACCGGCACGGCGGGCAAGGATTTCATCTTCCCCGAGTTCGGCAGCCAGCAATCCGGAAAGGAATGCGACTTCTATCGAGTGCTTGAGGACATTTTGCCCGTAGCTCGTGCGGAATTTTAACCGGCCAAGAATTTTGATTAAGTCCGGATGGAGGCCATGGACACCAACTTCAAAAGTGGTTTGTTCCCCCACTTCGCGTATATGTTCATCCACTTCCCGCCTTGCTTTTTCAACCATTTCTTCAATGCGGGCCGGATGGATGCGGCCGTCTTGAACCAGTTTTTCCAGTGCAATGCGTGCCGTTTCCCGGCGCACTGGATCGAATCCCGAAAGAATCACCGCTTCCGGCGTATCATCGATGATCAGGTCAATCCCGGTCAGCGTTTCAAGTGTCCGGATATTGCGGCCTTCCCTTCCGATGATGCGGCCTTTCATTTCATCATTCGGCAGGTTGACAACCGATACCGTTGTTTCAGCAACATGCTCGGCTGCACACCGCTGAATGGCCAGCGAAAGAATGCTTTTCGCCTTTTTATCGGCTTCTTCTTTTGCCCTTGTTTCCGCTTCCTTTACCTTAACGGCAATGTCATGGGAAAGCTCGTTTTCCAGTTTTTCAATAATGATGGCTTTCGCCTGTTCGCGATTGAGGCCCGAGATTCTTTCCAGCTCAGACTCCTGCTCGTTAACCATCTCCTCCAATTTGCTTTCCATCTCTTCAATATGTTGTTGTCTCAGGTTTAAAGAATCCTCTTTCTTTTCAAGCATCGATTCACGCTTATCGAGCGATTCATCTTTGCGATCGAGGTTCTCTTCCTTTTGCAATAAGCGGTTTTCCTGTCTTTGCAATTCATTTCTTCGTTCACGCAATTCCCGTTCCATATCCGTACGAAGTTTATGATTTTCATCCTTCGCTTCAAGCAGGGCTTCTTTTTTCAGGCGATCAGCTTCGCGTTTTGCTTCATCAACGATCTGATCTGCCGCATTTTTCGCCCCTGCAATTTTCGCTTCATAAATTGATCTCCGGATGAAATAGCCAACAACTACACCGACGATAAGGACAAGCAAAAGGGAGATGATCCATATGAGAGACTCCATCAATCTCACCTCCTCTTGCTATGAACTTCTTCTACGTTAAAAATGTCGGCTGTTACATTAATCCTTAGGTTTACAGTATACAGCGCCTGGCTTAAAAAGTAAAACGTTGATCCCGGGGCAAGCCCCTCCGGTGTATATGCATGAAAACCCAATCATGCGTTTCGTCCCGGTCCGGCTGAAGACAAGGATGGTTCCATCAGCCGCATGCGGAAAAGCCGCCGGATGAAAAAACCGGCCCCCCTTCCGGAAACTTCCGGGAGGATTTGCTTTCCGTACAGGAGAAAGTCATTTTTAGAAAAATAAAATATACATATTAATTTTAAAGGTGGGAATTTTTATTGTCAAGTGAAGCGGAAAGATTGCCATTGTAAATTTGTGTTGATTCCTCTCCGCCATGCAGATTTTGTGGCGCAAAAAAGTGCGGTAAATGGACGGCAAAAAGCGCCTGGATGCGGTCAGCATTTCAGGCGCTTATACACCGGTTACTCCAAATTTAATTCTTCCTGTCCTTCCACAGCTTCTTGTTCATCTATAGCTTTCTCGGTTTCATGGGAACCGGCATCTTCTGTCAGGTCGTAATGTTCCCGGATTTTTGCGGCAATCTCGTTTTTCAGATCCGCATTTTCCTTTAAAAATTGCTTCGCATTTTCACGCCCCTGGCCGAGCCGCTCGCCGTTATAAGCATACCAGGCCCCGCTTTTTTGGATGATGTCAAGGTCGCTTCCCATATCGAC
The DNA here is from genome assembly GCF_943193165.1 of Weizmannia agrestimuris. NCBI lineage: Bacteria > Bacillati > Bacillota > Bacilli > Caryophanales > Bacillaceae > Heyndrickxia > Weizmannia agrestimuris. The sequence goes on along the minus strand of NZ_CALPDC010000001.1, from coordinate 138,761 downwards.
GATCTCGCCTTCTTTTGAGATCCCCTCGCCGTACATAATATCCACTTCTGCCGTTTTAAACGGAGGCGCTACTTTGTTTTTGACAACCTTGATTTTCGTTTTGTTGCCGACAATGTCGCTCCCTTGTTTGATCTGTTCGGCACGGCGCACTTCAAGGCGCACGGATGAGTAGAATTTGAGCGCACGGCCGCCCGGTGTGACTTCAGGATTACCGAACATTACGCCGACTTTTTCCCGGATTTGGTTAATGAAAATCGCAATCGTGTTCGATTTGTTGATTGCACCCGATAATTTCCGCAGCGCCTGGGACATCAGCCGTGCCTGGAGGCCGACGTGGGAATCGCCCATTTCCCCTTCAATTTCCGCTCTCGGCACAAGCGCAGCAACGGAGTCAACGACCACAATATCCACTGCGCCGCTGCGGACGAGCGCTTCCGCAATTTCCAGCGCCTGTTCGCCCGTATCCGGCTGGGACAGGAGCAGCTCATCAATATTGACACCGAGCTTTTGGGCATAAACCGGGTCAAGTGCATGTTCCGCATCAATAAACGCCGCTTGTCCACCCTGTGCCTGGACTTCCGCAATCGCATGCAGGGCAACCGTTGTTTTACCAGAACTTTCAGGGCCGTATATTTCAATGACGCGGCCGCGCGGGTAACCACCGACACCAAGGGCAATATCAAGCGCAAGCGAACCGGTCGGGATCGTGGAGACAACCCGGTCGGTCTGCTCGCCCAACCGCATAATGGAACCCTTACCAAATTGCTTTTCTATTTGTTTCAGAGCCTTGTCTAAGGCTTCTTGACGATCATTCACAAAATTTCCTCCTTTTATTCATTCCAAACTCTCGAAAGCAATGAATCTATATCTATACTATACCCGTTTTTTCTCTGTTTGCCAAGCAAAATCTCGAACGCTCATTCGTCTCTTTTTTGCAAAAATCCGGCAAAAAAATGGGGTTTTCCCCCTGTAAAAATGAAAATTCCCCCGGCAAAAAGAGCCGAAAATTGAATTTTTGGCAAACAAATTTTTTTATAAAAAGGCCGCTTCCGTCACTTGCCATGAGCAGAAGCGGCTTTCGACCTAAAGCAGTTTCAGCAAATGCCAGCAGCCGTATTTCACCGATCGCGTGCGGATGTTGTTGCGGGATCCGGGAAGTTCCAACAGATAAGTGGCAGTTTCTTTCCCTTTTATCGCAATGCCGATCCACACGGTTCCCGGCGGATGGCCTTCAAGGGAGTCCGGGCCAGCCACGCCTGTAAAACTGATGCCAATGTCGGCATCCATAATGCTGCGGATATTTTCCGCCAGTTCTTTTGCACACTGGCTGCTGACGGCGCCGTACTTGTCAAGCGTTTCTTTTTTCACTTTGGCAAGCTTCATCTTCGCTTCGTTTGAATAGACGACAACGCCGCCTTTCAACATTGTGCTGACACCCTGGATGGACGCCATTTCCGCTGCAAATTTGCCGGCAGTCAGACTTTCCGCGCAGGCAAGCGTCAGCTGTTTTTTCGAAAGCTTTTCGAGCAGGGCCTCCATTAATGTCATATCATTATAACCGTAAAAATACGATCCGGCAATTTGCATAATCTCTTTTTCCACTTGATCGATCATTTCGTTCGCCGTTTCCGCCGACTGGTGTTTCGCCGTAATCCTAAGTGTCACTTCCCCTTCTTTCGCAAGCGGAGCGACAGTCGGATTGGTTTGGCTATCCAATATATGGCGGATTTCTGTTTCCAGCTGGGATTCGCCGATCCCGAAGAAGCGGAGAACGCGCGATTCGATTTTTTCGATCGTTTCCAGTTCTTCCTGGATTGCGGGGCTGGCGTAATGGATAAACATCGGTTCCAGTTCATGCGGCGGGCCGGGCAGCAGCATATAATAATGGTTTCCGCTTTTGGCCAGCATGCCCGGCGCCATACCGTGGTCATTCGGAAACACTTTTGAACCTTCGATGACCAGTGCCTGCTTTTTGTTGTTTTCCGTCATTTTTCGTTTTGTACGGATAAAAAACTGTTCGATGGAGCGCATGGCATCTTCGTTTGTCACCAGTTTTTTTCCGATATGCGATGCAATCGTTTCTTTTGTTAAATCATCCTTTGTCGGACCGAGCCCACCAGTAAAAATCAATAGATCGGCGCGGCCCTCCGCTGTCCGGATTGCCGCTTCGAGCCGCTCTGCGTTATCGCCGACAACGGTCTGGTAGTACACATCTACGCCGATTTCCGCCAATTGTGCGGCAATAAATGTGGCATTTGTATTGGTGATCTGGCCAAGCAAAAGTTCCGAACCGACTGCAATAATTTCGGCATTCACTTTCCATTCCTCCCTTTCTTTTAAAGCAAAAAAACGAACACATGACGGCGCAATCCAGGCCGCCAATCCACCCGAAGCAATGGCTTCCTTTTTCTCCGGAAACCCTGTAGCCCCGCTGGCGGGCAAAAAAGCAGTGAAAGGTTGCCTTTCACTGCATGGTTATTTCGAGCGGGCAAATACGCCCCGGTTTAAATAGAAATAATCAGCGCCTGACCAGATGGTAAAGATGAGCGCTACCCACAAAGCGATCAGATCCAAGCGGAAAGAGAGCGCCGAAAACGGGAAGTTATGCAACAGCAATAAAAGGATGGCAATGATTTGCGTCCATGTTTTGATTTTCCCAAGCATATTGGCTGCTGCTACTTCCCCGCCCTCTGCTAAAATCAGTCGCAAGCCTGTCACGGCAAACTCGCGGGCAATGATTACGACAACAATCCATGCCGGCGCCAGCTTGAGCCCGACGAGCAAAATAAATGCCGTTGAAACAAGCAGTTTGTCCGCAAGCGGATCGAGAAATTTCCCGAAGTTGGTAACGAGATTGTATTTGCGGGCATAGTGGCCGTCGATCCAGTCTGTCATAGAGGCAATGGCAAAAATCACCGCACCGACAAAATGGGTGACCGGAATTTTGGCTCCCAGCCAATCAAAGGTGCCCCAATCGAACGGCACCGCCATGATGAGTAAAAAAACAGGGATTAAACATACACGTGATACAGTAATTTTATTCGGCAAATTCACTGGCTTTTCCTCCAACTGTCTATATATTTTCCAAAGAAAAAGCCTTAAAACAAGGCTTATTTCGTTTGTGACCCGTTAAACTGGACGATCATATCCTGGCGTACTTCTTTGGATGCCGGAATATTGTATTTTAGTTTTTTGCCATTGATATACACTTCCGTATTGACGGTGTTTCCGACCGTGATCGTGACTTGTTTTTGTTTTGACAGATCCGCTGTCCGGCTGTCCCCGTCATTCAGCAATTGTTGAAAGTTCGTTGAACCGTCGCTGTTTTTCACCTGTACCCATGACCGTCCGCCGTTTGCTTTCAGTTCAAGTTTGAACTGGTTGGTGCCGGCCAGTTTATAGGTGGTCGTGTACCCGCTTGAAGATACGGTTTCCAGTTTTTGGGCTGTTTTCTTCGTTTTCGAGGCCGGTTTTTTTGACGTTTTCGCCGCCTTTTTTTCGGAAGAGCTGCCGGTGTTTTTGCCGGATGACACCTTTTCAGCCGATTTGACGTTTTCTTTTTGTACGCTCACATCGCCGGAAGCCCCGCTGTTTAACTTTTCCTTTGTGTTGTGACCGGCAAACTTATATACGACAAACCAAAGCAAAAATAAAATCGCGATGATGGCGGCGACCACAAGGATCCTTGGCAGCACGTTCATCATCTTGACGGTATCCGGTGCGGCCCTTTTGGAGGACGTCTGCACCCGCGAAAGTTGCTCGGGAAATTCTTCCTGTTCCGTACGGGGGATGTCGCTCTGGTACTCTTCAAATAAAGTTTCCGGATCAAGCCCGACTGCCTCGGCATACTGCTTAATAAATGCCCGGACGTAAAATTTTCCAGGCATTGAATCATAATTTCCTTCTTCAATGTTTTTCAAATATCTTTTTTGGATCTTGGTCATCTCCTGCAAATCATCCAGGCTGATGCCCTTTTCTTTCCTTGCTTCTTTTAAACGATTCCCTAATTCCGTCATGGTAACACCTGCCAATCTAGTAATCAAATCCTCCAAATTCGCCTTGAAACATCCGGTTTTGCTGGAGTAAGTCATATGTAATTTCCTGTGACGGGTCTTCTCTCAACTCAATAATGTAATCAAAATCATCAAGCGTGTATTCCGAACGCTGCACGAAAATATCCGGGTGTTCCACCACTTTAACAGCCGGAAGCCGCATGATTTCACGGATCAGCTGCCAGTGCCGTTCGTTTCCCCTCTCAGCGGATACGACGCCATCCAGGATAAAAATATTGTTTGCATTGTATTCATCCTCAATCAGACTACTTCTCACCGTCTGTTTGATCATCGTGGAGGAGAGAAAAATCCACTTTTTATTGGCGCACACGCTTGCAGCCACAATCGATTCTGTTTTTCCGACGCGCGGCATCCCGCGAATGCCAATCAGCTTATGGCCTTCCTGTTTAAAATGCTCGGCCATAAAATCGACCAGAATCCCGAGATCATCGCGCACAAAGCGGAATGTTTTCCGGTCGTCATGATCGCGCTGGATATACCTTCCGTGCCGGACTGCAAGCCTGTCCCTGAGCTTGGATTCCCTGATTTTCGTTACTTTTATCGTTTCCACTGTTCGCAATATCGATTCGAGCCGGCCGATCTGTTCTTCATTTTTGACAAACAGCAGCAAGCCTCGTTTTTTATGGTCAACGCCGTTAATGCTTCTGATATTGATCGCTAACATGCCCAAGAGAGAGGAAATATCACCCAACAGCCCCGGCCGGTTGATCGTGATTTCATATTCCAAGTACCACTCTTTCCTGTCATCCACCCATAACCCCTCCCGAAATCCGGATCCAAACGAACATATCTAGGTTATATGATATATGATTTTACATCAATAAGGAAGCGAAAGCTCTAAAAATCGTGAATTTTGTCGTGACATGAAAAAACCGGCGGCATCAGCCAAACAACCGGCTTTTCTTGTAAAAAAGCAGCCAATTGTTATCATGATGCGCCGGTATTTCTTTATGACTGGGTACCGTTATTTTGAACGAGTTTTACCATTACATTGGCAATGGCTTGCTGTTCTTCCTGCGATGCCACTGACCATAAGTCAGCAAGAACGCGTTCCTGTTCATTTTTCGGATCTACTTGTGCGGCCAAATAATCGCCGACCTGCTCAGCAAGTTTGTTAATCGTTTCCTGGGGCATCCCCTGTTGCTTTGCCTGGTTGAGGCGGTCCCCCAAAAAGTTTTTCCATTGGTCCCAGTTTTCGAATACGTTCATGTCACAGCCTCCTTTCAAGTTGTTCAACCTTAGTTTGTGACCCGGCGTGGAAGGCTATGCATGGAAAATGGAACCCGTGCTTCTTTCAAGGCACCAGCCGGGCAAAACGGTGTGCTGTTGCCCTTTTTTGGTTAATCCGCGAAAAAACAAAGAGGATTCCTTTGCAACTTTCTCCAGGCGGGACTACATATACCAGCCCCCATTGACGCCAATCGTCTGGCCGGTGATGTAATTGCTTTTTTCCGAGAGCAGGAAAGAAACCGCGCCGGCAATTTCTTCCGGTTTGGCAAGCCGGCCGAGCGGGATGTCCGCTTCGAGATCCGAAATTTCTTCCGGCGCAAACCTTGAAAGCATATTGGTGCCAACCGCCCCGGGCGCGACCGCATTCACCCGTACGCCGCTTCTTGCCGTTTCTTTGGCGAGCGCTTTTACAAATGCGATCTGTGCGCCTTTCATCGCCGAATATACGGCTTCGCACGCCGCGCCTGCCTGTCCCCAGATTGAACTGACAAGCACAATGTGTGAAACCGCATTTTGCCGCAATTTGGGCAACAGCTGCCTGATGATCAGAAGCGGCGCCTTCACATGAATCCGGTAAAGCTTGTCAATGGCTGCCTCATCGATATCCGAAAGCAGCCCGTAGTGGGAAATGCCGGCCGCATGGATGATCGCATCGAGATGAAAAACATTTTCTGCAATCGTTTTTACGGTGCCGTCCGTTGCAAGATCGGCGCGGATCGGGATCGCTTCCGCCCCGAAATGCCGGCAAATGGAAAGCAGTTCTTTGATGGCCGCTTCATTTTGATGGTAATGCAAATACAAATTCCATCCTTCTTTTGCCAGCATTTCAGCTGTTGCCTTCCCGATGCCGCCACTCGCACCCGTAATCAACGCAAACTTTTTCAATTTTCTCCCCCACTTAAAAACCCGGGAGAGTCCCGGGTTATTTCGGTAAAACTTGGCAAACGGTAAACCGTTCTTCTTCAAAAAAAGCTTCCGCCGTTTCCAGCACATCACTGAACCGGATTTGTTCAAGCGCAGGGACGACGTCAAATAAATTCATATCATTAAACGCATATCTTGTAAACTGGTTGGCGATAAATTCAGGTGAATTCAGCTGGCGCAGGAATCCCCCAATTTTTTTCTTTTTCGTCCGTTCAAGCGCTTCTTCCGCCAAACCTTTTCCTTCTTTTGCCGCAATCATCACCTCTTTCAGCCGTTTTGCCAAAAGGTCCGGATCTTTCGTATCCCCTCCGGCCATCGCAAATCCAAATCCCTGCTCCTGGGAATAGTCAAAAGAAAAACTGGTGTCGATCAGGCCGTCATTGTACAACGCATTGTACGCATCTGAACTGCGCCCGAACAGCATGTCAAGGAGAACATTGACCACAAGTTCGTTCTTTTGCATTTCAGCGCCGCGCTGGCTCGTATGAAGTGCCTTAACGCCAACAAGGCATTTTGGAATCTGCACATTCATATGCAATTTCTGCTCTTTTTCGGCCGCCTGTGCCGGTTCTTCCGGAAAACGTCTTTTAATCTCCGGTGCTTTTTCGTACTTTTTCTTCGCCTGGTTTTCTCTCATAAAAGAAAGAACCTCATCCGGCGATACATTTCCGACGACAAACAGCAACATATTGCTTGGATGATAAAATGTATGGTAACACTCGTACAATTGCTCCGCGGTGATTTTTGCGATCGAGTCAACCGTGCCGGCAATGTCAATTTTTACTGGGTGATTTGCATATAAATTTTCAATCAGGCCGTAATACAGCCGCCAGTCCGGGGTGTCATTGTACATCATGATTTCCTGGCCGATAATCCCCTTTTCTTTTTCAACCGTCTGTGCGGTAAAATATGGCGTTTGCACCATATCGACCAGCGTTTCCAGGTTTTTCATCACCTGATCGGTGCTTGAAAACAGGTAGGCCGTCCGGTTAAAACTTGTAAAAGCATTGGCGGATGCGCCCTGCCGGCTAAATTGCTGAAACACATCCCCGTCTTCTTTTTCAAACATTTTATGTTCGAGAAAATGGGCAATGCCGTCCGGGACCCGCACAAAATCGCTTTTTCCAAGCGGGACAAACGTATTGTCAACAGAACCGTATTTTGTCGTAAACGTGACAAATGTTTTGTTAAACCCGCGCTTCGGGAGCACATAGACTTTTAATCCGTTATCAAGTGTTTCACCGTAAAGCGTTTCGCCAAGCTGGCTAAATTGTTGGGTTTCCATTTATTTCCCCTCCATTCCGGACAAGAAGTAGATCGTATCGGGTTCAATTTTTGCCGCCACTTTCACAATCTCCCCTTTTCCGACTGCCTTGATTTCCCTTATCCAGTCTTCCACGCCGGTCTTGGTGCCGGCAATGACGTTATGGTACAAAATTTCAACGAGGCCGCGGGATGTATCCGTTGACTCAAGCAGCTGGTTGCGGATAACGGCTTTCGTTTGCCCGATTTCCTGCTCACTGAAATCACCGTTTTTCATTGCTTCCAGCTGTTTTTCAATAATGGAGACGGCCTTGTCAAAATTCGCGGATTCGATGCCGCTCATCACCATCATGAGCCCTTTATGGCTCTCGATCTGGCTCGCGACATAATAGCAAAGGCTTTCTTTCTCCCGTACATTCAGGAAAAGCTTGGAGTGGGAAAAACCGCCGAAAATGCCGTTAAACATCTGGAGCGGAAAATAATCGCTGTCTCCGAACGTAATATTGGTGCGGTAGCCGATATTCAGCTTGCCCTGGCGGATATCCTGCGATTCTTTGATTTTTTTGACGCTGGAGACCTTTTGAAGCGTTCTTGCGGCAGCGCGTGTCGGCTCGCGGTCCGGAAAACGCAGGCATTCGCAAATGGCCGCAAGCCGGTCTTCATCGACATCACCTGTCACAAATAAGTCCAGTTCATCTTCCCGGATGGCTTTTTGATAATATTGATAAAGATCGGCAGGCGTGATGGCGTCCACATCATCAAGAACACCGTTTGCCTGCAGTGCGTACGGCTCTCCTTTGCACATTTCTTCAATCAGCCGCATGCTTGCATACCGCATTTTATCATCGTATACAGACTGGATCCGCTGTTTCAGCACCCGTTTTTCCTTTTCCACCGTTTGGCTGTCAAACTGCCCGCCGTCTGCATGCGGGTTCAGCAAAACTTCCGCCAAAAATTCAACCCCCCGTTGGAGCAGCGGTTCTGCATCCTGCAAAAACTTTTCGTTCGCAATTTCAATCGTAAAGGTTAGAATATGGTATTCCCCTTTTTTGGCCGTATCGACATAAAAATGAGCGCCGTACAAATCATCGAGATACGCCCTTAATTTTGCGGTCGTATTCAAACGCTTCGTGCTGCTTTGAAGCACATTCGGGAGCAGGGCCCGCAGCGTAACCGTGTCTTTTTCAAGCGGTGCTTTCATTTTCCATACAAGCGTATTCGTTTTGTATTTGTCCGTTTTGATGGTATGTAGTGTGTACCCTTTCATTTTGCGAACCGTCTCTTTTGAAATGGCCATATGGATCCTCCTTTTTCAACGAGCTTCGTGCCAATAGTAAAAGTATGCCTGACTAGGGGGTTGTTTAACCTGTAAATGCATTAATTTTACTATACAAGGGAGACAGGTGTCCCGGCAAGTTTTACGGCACATAAAGAAACCGGCACCAGGCGGGAAAAGCAGCCTGATGCCGGATGGAATAACCTAGCGTTCACCCTTGATATAAGGGACGCCGTCTGCTTTCGGGGCTTCCGCACGCCCGATGAATCCGGCGAGTGCCAGAATGGTCAGGACATACGGCGCAATGAGCAAATAAACGCTCGGGATTTCTTTCAAATACGGAATGCTGTTGCCAACGATGCTGAGGCTCTGTGCAAATCCGAAAAATAAAGCGGCCCCCATCGCGCCGAGCGGATTCCATTTGCCGAAAATCATCGCAGCCAGCGCCATATACCCTTGCCCTGAAATCGTCGAAGAACTGAAATTCAGGGTGATCGACTGTGCGTACACGGCCCCGCCGATTCCGCCGAATACACCGGATAAAAAGACGGCAAAGTAGCGCATTTTTACAACATTGATGCCCATCGTATCGGCCGCCATCGGATGTTCCCCGACCGAACGGAGGCGTAGGCCGAACGGCGTTTTGTAAAGGATAAACCAGACGAGAATCGCAATCAGGATGGCAATGTAAGAAGGGTATGTAATCCCCTGGAAAAACAGTTTGCCGATCCCGGGAATATGGCTGAGGCCGGGAACATCCACCTGCTGGAAATATTCGCTGATCGTATTGGTCTGGCCTTTCCCGTAAATGTTTTTGATGAGAAACATCGCGACGCCGAGCGCAAGGAAGTTAATCGCAACGCCGCTGACTGTCTGGTCGGCGCGGAAAGAAATGGATGCAGCCGCATGGATCAAGGCAAATAATCCGCCGACAAGCATCGCCACCAGCACCGCGATCCACGGCGTCCAGGCGCCCAGGGCATGAGAAAACGTTAAATTAAAGACAATCGATATAAAAGCCCCCATGATCATTAACCCTTCAAGGCCGATGTTCACCACGCCGGAACGTTCGGAGAAAACGCCCCCCAAAGCAGTAAAAATAAGCGGTGCTGCAGATAGTAAAGACGCCGAAATAATGATTTCCAAAGCGGTCATAAAATGCATTTTATTTCGCCTCCCTTTTCAAACGGGCCAGGGACCATTTGATGATATAGCCGGATGCGACAAAAAGAATAATCAAAGCAATGACAATGTTGACCAGCTCATTTGGCACGTTGGCATCGACCGGCATGTTCAGCGAGCCGACTTTTAAAGCGCCGAATAAAACAGCTGCGATCAAAACGCCGGGCGCTGTATTCCCGCCGAGCAGCGCCACTGCAATACCGTCAAACCCGATGCCGGAGAAGTTAGATTGCAAAAAGGCAAAGCCGTAATTCCCGAGCCCTTCCATTGCGCCGCCGAGCCCGGCAAAAGCGCCGGAGATGACCATAGAAAGGATAATGCTGCGATTCACACTCATGCCAGCGTATTCGGATGCGCTCTGGTTAAACCCGACCGATTTCAGTTCAAAGCCGAGCGTGGTCTTTTCAATGATAAACCACATCACCACAACAGCAACCAAAGCAAGGTAAATGCCATTGTGCAAAGTGGAAAAGTCAGTAATCTTCTGAAAAAACGGAGACGAAAGCGATGCCGAATGATGAATATGCGGTGTCGTATCCTGCTGTTTTGAAAGCACATTCCGGATTAAATAGTTGGATGTGTGCAGCGCAATATAATTCATCATAATGGTCACAATCACTTCGTGCACCCTGAGCCGCGCTTTCAAAAGGCCGGGAATGAATCCCCAAAATGCCCCGGCGCAGCAGGCGGCAAGTATCGCGAGCGGCAAGTGGATCACTTTTGGCAGATCAAAAGCAACGCCGACCCAGACAGCCGCAATCCACCCGACGATCAGCTGGCCTTCAGCCCCGATATTAAACAGCCCGGTCCGGAACGCAAAGGCAATGGCAAGCCCCGCAAAAATATAAGGCGTTGCAAGCCGCAGCGTTTCGCCGACGTAAAAAGCCTGGCCGAAAGCGCCGTTCCAGAGTGCAATATATCCATCCACCGGGTTATAGCCGCTGACAAGCATAATCAATGCGCCTGCCAAAAGTCCGAGAATGACAGACACGACAGGGATCAGAAGGTTCAATGTTCGGTTAGACATTGGTTTGTTCACCTTCCCTTTCTTTTTTGGAACCGGCCATCAAGAGCCCGAGCTCCTGTTCTGTCGTCTGCTTCGGATCGACAATATCAATGATGGCTCCTTCGTAGATGACGGCAATCCGGTCACTTAAGTTCATAATTTCATCCAGTTCAAACGATACAAGCAGGACAGCCTTTCCGTGGTCTCGCTGTTCAATCAGCCGCCTGTGGATAAACTCAATTGCCCCGACATCAAGCCCGCGGGTCGGCTGTGCCGCAATCAAAAGGTCCGGATCGCGGTCCACTTCACGCCCGATGATCGCTTTCTGCTGGTTTCCCCCTGAGAGCGCCCGCGCTTTTGTAAATTCGCTTGGGGTACGGACATCGAATTCTGCAATAATCGATTTTGCCTTTTTATAAATTTCTTTGTAATTTAAGATACCGTTACGGGACATTGGGTTTTTGTAATACGTTTGCAGCACCATGTTTTCCCCGATCGTATAATCGAGTACAAGCCCGTATTTATGCCTGTCCTCGGGAATATGGGAGACGCCCGCTTCCGTTACTTTGCGCGGCCTTAAGTTCGTAATGTTTTTACCGTTCAGGCGGACCGTGCCGCTGTCTGCTTTTCTGAGCCCTGTAATCGCTTCAATCAGCTCTGATTGCCCGTTACCGTCCACACCGGCAATACCGACAATTTCGCCGGCCCTGACCGTTAAATCCAGCCCTCTGACCGCTTCCACCCCGCGTGAATCTTTCACATGCAATTGCTCGATTTCAAGCACATTTTGTCCCGGGCGGCCCTCCGTTTTTTCCGTCTTGAAAAGGACATCCCGCCCGACCATTAAATGGGCGAGCTCCTGCGGGTTTGTATCTTGGACATTGAGCGTCCCGATGCCCTTCCCTTTGCGGATGACGGTAACCCTGTCGCATACTTCCATAATTTCTTTCAATTTGTGGGTAATTAAAATGATGGATTTTCCTTCCTGGATCAGCGTCTTCATGATGCCGATCAGTTCATGGATCTCCTGTGGCGTAAGCACAGCCGTTGGTTCGTCAAAAATAAGGATTTCTGCGCCCCGGTACAGCGTTTTTAAAATTTCCACCCGCTGCTGCATACCGACGGAAATATCTGAAATTTTCGCTTGCGGATCCACATCCAGCCCGTAACGGTCGGAAATTTCCCGGACTTGCTGTTCCGCTTTTTTGATATCGATGGTAAAGGATTTTTTCGGTTCCTTGCCGAGGATAATATTTTCAGTCACCGTAAACTTATCAATGAGCATAAAATGCTGATGAACCATGCCGATGCCGAGATCATTTGCGACATTCGGATCTGTAATGTTCACTTTCTGGCCGTTTACACGGATTTCTCCCTTTTCCGGCTGATACAGCCCGAAAAGCACATTCATTAACGTCGACTTTCCGGCGCCGTTTTCTCCAAGCAGCGCGTGGATTTCTCCTTTTTTTACCTGCAGGGTGATGTCATCGTTCGCAACAATTCCCGGAAATTCTTTGCGAATATGGAGCATTTCAATTACGTAATCCACCCTTTATCACTCCTTAACATTGGGGTATAAAGAAAGCAATCGTCATGGCGTCTTTAGACAGCAGCTTCGGGGAATCCGCCCTGCCTTTGTGGCTGAAATTGTTTCATTTTTTAAACATTTTTAACACGGGACCGGCAAAAACCAGTCCCGTGAGATGGATCGATTACTTCAATTTTGACGGAATGTTCACTTTCCCGTTAATGATCTTTTGTTTCCAGTCTTTCACGGCCGATTTCATTTCAGGCGTTAAATTGTCCTGTGTCGGCGCAATCCCGATGGCATCTTCTTTCAAGCCGTAAACAATATTTTTCCCACCCGGAAATTTGCCGTCCTTCGCTCTGGTCGATAAATCGATAACTGCCTTATCAACCCGTTTGACCATTGAAGTCAGTGTCACATTGTATTCCTTTCCTTTAACCGTTACCTTTCCTTCATCTGCCTGGTCGCGGTCCACACCGATCACCCAGACGTTTTTGTTCGGATCATTCTGTTTTATATTTTTCGCTTCTGTAAAGACGCCTTTCCCGCTGCCACCGGCTGCATGATAAATCACGTCGATGCCAGATTTATACATTGCTGAAGCCATCGACTGCCCTTTGCTTGCATCATCAAACGAGCCGACATATTGAATTTGCACATTTGCTTTCGGATTGGCAGCTTTGACGCCCGCACGGAACCCGGCTGCGAATTTGTTGATCAAATCGCTGTCTGTCCCGCCGATAAATCCGATTTTATTTGTTTTTGTCGCCAGGCCTGCCACGACCCCGACAAGGAAGGAACCTTCTTGTTCTTTAAACGTAATGCTTGCCACATTTTTCTTTCCGGTAATGACATCGTCAATGATTGCGAAATTGGTATTTTTACGCTGATCCGCAATTTTTTCAATGGCCGGCTTCAGCTTGTAGCCGACGCCGTAAACGAGGTCAAACTGGTTCCGGACGGCCGTGTTCAGATTTGTTGTGTAATCTGCATCCGATTTGGATTGCAAATAGTCAAAGCCGCCTTTACCTTTTGATAAGTGATTGTCCTTCCCGAACTGCTGTAAGCCTTCCCATGCCGACTGGTTAAAAGAACGATCGTCAATTCCGCCCGTATCGGTTACGAGTGCAACGGTGAACTTGTCCTTACCTTTGCTTGCGGAATTGTCGCTCTTTGTGCCGCATGCGCCGAGAAGCGTCCCTGCTGCCAGGACAGCGGCAAGAGCCAAACCAAATTTACGTTTTTTCACTTTTGTTCCCCCCGGGAAAGTTATTTTGGATAACAGTCTTTAGAAACAGCCTATTATCCTGCTTACCGACATAAATATATCATTTTTTAATTGCGAAAGAAACATAAATTTATATTTTTGTCGAAAATAGTAAAACCTGCGCGCACCGCGGCGTTTTGTGGCCGCTAAGGTGTGCGCAGGTTTTTTCTTTGGCGTGCTATGAGCTCTGTTCTTCTGAAGGTTTCGGGATTAAAACCGCACGCGGCTTGCTGCCTTCATACGGCCCGACAACCCCTCTTGCCTCCATTGCATCAATCAGCCGCGCCGCCCTTGTATAGCCAATCCGGAAACGGCGCTGCAACATGGAGACGGAAGCGGTCTGCATTTCCGAGATTAAGAGAACCGCTTCATCATATAATTCATCGTCGAAATCCGGTTGGTCCTGAGGCTCTTCCGGAATCATCTCTTCCTGGTACTGTGCTTTTTGCTGGGAAATGACGAAATCAACGACTTCTTCAACTTCTTCATCGGAAAGATAAGCGCCCTGGACGCGTACCGGTTTGGAAGCCCCAACCGGCAAAAACAGCATGTCCCCGCGGCCAAGCAGTTTTTCCGCGCCACCCGTATCCAAAATCGTTCTCGAGTCAGTCGCCGAAGACACGGCAAAAGCGATTCTTGACGGGATGTTCGCTTTAATGACACCGGTAATGACATCAACAGACGGCCGTTGCGTGGCAATAATCAGATGAATACCTGCCGCCCGCGCCATTTGCGACAGCCGCGTAATGGAATCTTCCACATCGCCGCTTGCCACCATCATTAAATCGGCAAGCTCATCGATAATGACAACGATATAAGGCAAAAGCGGCTGCTTGTCCCCTGTTTCGATGTTGCTTTTTTTAATATGATCGTTGTATCCTTCGATGTTGCGTGTGCCGGTATGGGAAAAAAGCTCATACCTCCGCTCCATCTCATTCACGACTTTTTTCAGCGCCTGGGAAGCTTTTTTCGGATTGGTCACAACCGGTGCAAGCAAATGCGGGACACCGTTATAAACATTCAATTCGACCATTTTCGGGTCAATCATCATCATTTTCACTTCATGCGGTTTGGCGCGCATTAAGATGCTCGTAATGATCCCGTTAATGCACACGCTTTTCCCGCTCCCCGTTGCGCCGGCCACAAGCAGGTGAGGCATTTTATTCAGCTCTGCGAGTACCGCCTGCCCTGTAATATCCCGGCCCAGCCCGATCTGCAGTTTTGCCTGCGGGTTATTTTCCTTTCCTTCAAGCACTTCCCTGAGCGATACGACCGCGATTTCCTTATTCGGGACTTCGATGCCGATCGCTGATTTTCCCGGGATCGGCGCTTCCATCCGAATATCTTTCGCCGCCAGCGCAAGGGCAATGTCGTCACTTAAACTGACAATCTTGCTGACTTTCACGCCGACATCAGGGTGCACTTCGTATTTTGTAACGGCAGGCCCTAAATGCACCTGTGTTACACGCGCCTTAACCCCGAAGCTTTGGAAAGTCCGTTCGAGTTTTGCCGCATTGGCATGGATTGCTTTATATTCGCTGCTCTGGTCCGCTGCCCGCGGCCTATTTAACAGCGTCAGGGGCGGCAATTGATAGTCTTCATTTTCATATTCCGTAAACTGGATCGGAGGCGTATGGTCCTCTTCCGCTTCTGTATCCGGCGTTTCCGGCTGCGCTTCTTCCGCTTGCGGAGCCGTGCCGGCATACTGCTCCGTAAAGCTGGAAATAATCGGGGGAGGCGTTTCCTCGCCTGCCGGTCCGGCATCCCCGTCGCTGACTTCCCCGTCTGCGGAGGCGGATTGCGGCTGCGACGGCGCTTTCTGCCGTTTCTTTTCCTGTTTTTCTTTTTTGGCTTCCCGCCATGCCTGGAACTCTGTTTTCATCTGGTTCCATTGCTTTTTTAAAAACAGCCAGAGCCCTTCCAATGCCTTTTCCACATACGGGCTTACAGGCTTGCCCGTTAAAAGCATCAGAGCGATGAGCGCGAGTAAAACGCAAATGATTTTCGTACCCGCCGAGTCAAATAAAAAATGGGAGGCCGCATACAAAATTGCACCTGCCATGCCGCCGCCGATCTGCGTACTGAAAATATTGCCGTGCACATCCCCGCCGAGCACAAGCTTCCACCAGATCTGCTCTTCCTGATGCCAGATCCTGATCGTATTTTCGACCGCGCTGTTGCCGGACAGTTCATGCGCATTTGCCAATGACCCGATAAGCCGCTCATGGCAGTATAGGAGGGCGCTCGCAAATAATAAATAAAAACCGGTCATGCGGACAGTGAAAAATGCAGGCCATGCCCGTTTAATCATGAGAAAAACGCTGAGCACGACCAGAGAGGCAACCGCAACCCAGTACAGCCGGCCGAAGAAAAACCGGAAGAACAGAATCAGGGTTGTGCCCGTTTTGCCGATATGGTAAAGGGTAAAAATGCCGAGCGTAAGCAGGATGATACCGAGCAGCTCAAACTTTAAATCTATCTTGATTTTTTCAGCAGCTTTTTTTCTTCTGCGCCGCTTTTTTTTCGCCATATAACCACCTTCGATAGTGAAAACGTATTTTTCAGTCTTGCCTGCCGGAACGGGATGCAAGAAAGCAGCCTGTGTGGCTGCTTGTTTTAACATATTATAGCATATTTGCGGCCCGGGTGGTTTACGGTCCGAAATGGCGGATCACATTTCCGGGTGCAAGCTCCGGATTCAGATAGTCGAAAGGATTGGAGCTGAGAATGCGGGTAATCCGGTACCCTTCATCAAGCTGCTCTGCCAGTACCGGCACGCCTTTTACGTTTAACATTTTAATTTTATTCCAGGCGTTTGCATCTTCAGGAAAAATCAGCTCCTGCGGCATCATCGTATAGAGAATCATTGGATCAGCCCCTCTTTCCCTTTTTCATCCCGGTATTTTTCAATGAGGCTGTTTAATTTGCCAAGCGCTTTGCCAATCCCGCCCACTTCATCAATCAAACCGTACTGGACGGCTTCCTGACCGACAATATTGGTGCCGATATCCCTTGTCAAATTCCCTTTCGCAAACATTAAGTCTTTAAAAACCTCTTCTTCCACATGCGAATGCCGCGTCACAAACTTGATCACCCGTTCCTGCATTTTATCCAGATATTCAAACGTTTGCGGGACGCCAATGACAAGG
Source organism: Weizmannia agrestimuris (assembly GCF_943193165.1). Classification (NCBI taxonomy): domain Bacteria; kingdom Bacillati; phylum Bacillota; class Bacilli; order Caryophanales; family Bacillaceae; genus Heyndrickxia; species Weizmannia agrestimuris. The sequence goes on along the minus strand of NZ_CALPDC010000001.1, from coordinate 121,863 downwards.
CCTGTGAGCCGGATCGGATGAATCGTCATCGTCGCGGTTTCAGCAATAAAGGAATACGAACAGGATACAGCGATCGGCACGCCGATGGAATGCCCCCCGCCGAGCACAATCGAAACAGTGGGTTTGGAAAGGGAAGCAAGCATTTCGGAAATGGCAAGCCCGGCCTCCACGTCCCCTCCGACCGTGTTCAGAATGACGAGCACCCCTTCAATTTTCGGATTTTGTTCAATCGCCACAAGCTGGGGGATCATATGCTCATACTTTGTCGTTTTATTTTGGGGCGGCAGCTGCAGATGTCCTTCAATCTGGCCGACGATGGCCAGGCAGTGGATATTGGAGTCCTGCCCGAGCTGCGGCACATTTGTCTGGCCGAGCTGCTGGATTTTCTCTACAAGCGCGGATGCCGCATTTCCTTCTTTCGGTTCTTCTTTATTCGGTTGCTGGTCGCTCATTTTTCTAAAACCCCTTTTTGCCTGTAATGTAAGGGCGTGACGCCTTTACGCCTTATTATTTGCATGGAAGGGGTTTTCATACGGAAGCCCCGCGGTTTCCGGAACCGGAAGCGGGGCTTTGCTTTGCATTTTTAATGGTGCACCAGGCGGGCCTTGTGCCGCAATGAGCGCGGGCACGCGGGAACCCCCGCCCCGCCCTCTGTCGTTTAAGCATCAAACTTCCATAATAATTGGCAGGATCATCGGGCGCCTTTTCGTCTGCTCATATAAAAAGGAGCTGAGATGGTCGCGGATCCCCTGTTTAATACTCGTCCAGTCAAAAGCTTCCTGTGACGTGTTCTGCTCCACCACTTCTTTTACGATGTTGGACGAATGGCTGATCAGCTTTTCGGATTCGCGTACATAGACGAACCCGCGCGAGATAATTTCAGGGCCAGCAGCCAGTTTTTTATGCTTTTTATCAAGCGTGACGACGACAACCAATATCCCGTCCTGGCTTAAAAGTTTTCGATCCCGCAATACAATATTGCCGACATCGCCAACGCCGATTCCGTCAATGAGAATATTGCCGGAAGCAACCCGGCTGCTCGCTTGGAATTTGCCGTGCTTGTATTCCAATACTTCCCCGTTGCTGGAGATGATGACTGACTCTTTCGGCATCCCCGTTTTGTACGCCAGTTTTGCATGGGCATACAGGCTCCTGTATTCCCCCTGGATCGGGACAAAGTATTTAGGCCTCATTAAATCAAGCATCAGCTTTAAATCTTCCTGGCAGCCGTGGCCGGTCACATGAATTTTCCGGTCGCCCGCGTAAACATCGGCTCCTGCACGGTACAGCATGTCGATCGTTTTCGCCATGAACAGTTCCAGCCCCGGAGACGGCGTTGTGGCAAGGATAACCGTATCCCCTTTTTGAATATTGACCTGCTTATGGTTCTTTTTCGCCATTTTCTGGAGGACGAGAAACGGTTCCCCCTGGCTCCCTGTTGTCAAAATCGCCAGTTCTTCGTCCCGGTATTTTGAAATTTGTTGCAGCGGGATGATGAGATCCTCTGTCCGAGCCTGCAAGTATCCCAATTTTAATGCAATTTTATATATTTTTTCAAGATAATTTCCGACAAACGCAACTTTGCGGCCGGTAGCAGAAGCCGCATCGAGCACTTGCTGCACCCTGATTAAATTCGAGGCAAAGCTTGCGATAATAATCCGGCCCTTCGCATCGTAGAAAGCATCCGTTATTTCTTCCGCCACAACAGACTCATGGGTCGTGTAGCCTGGATGTTCCGCTTCCGTGCTGTCGGATAGTAACAGGAGCACGCCTTCTTCACCGATTTTCGACATTTTTCCGATTTCTGAACGATAATGCCCGCCCAGTTCCTGGTCAAATTTAAAATCGCCGGTATACACAATATTGCCTTTCGGTGTGGAAATGCAAATGCCGACCGAGTCGGGAATGCTATGCGTTGTTTTGAAAAAGTGAATATCGCAAGCATCAAAATGGAGAACCGTGTCGGCATTGATTTCCGTAAAGCGGATATGCTTTTTCACTTTTAATTCCTTCAATTTTTCTTTCGCCAGCGCGACGGTAAACTTTGTGGCATACACCGGCACGTTCAGTTTCATCAGGATATACGGCAGGGCGCCAATCGCGTCCTCATGCCCGTGTGTCAGGAAAATCCCTTTTATCCGCTGCCTGTTTTCCATTAAATAAGTAAAATCCGGGATGACGATATCGATCCCGAGCATTTCGTCTTCCGGTAGCATCAGCCCGGCATCGAGCACAAACAGATCCTCTCCGGTTTCCACCACGTACATATTCTTTCCGATTTCACCAATTCCTCCTAAAGGAATGACCTTAATGGTTTCGTTTTTTTCCTTACGCAAAATTCTTTTCCTCCCGTGTTGTCTGAAATTCTAGAGCAGGAATCACGTTTCTTTTTGATAGATCGCAAAGGGTTGCCGGATTCCGTCCGATACGGCTTTGCGCATATTCAAGTTTCCGGCATAAAAATAAGCGGCCGGCTCTCCCACCGCATCCCTTTAAAAACGTCATGCCTGGCATGAGGCGCCCGCACGATCACTTGCACCGTTCCGGTTCTATCGAAAAAGACTTTCTGAGCCCGTAAAAATAAATTGCTGTCCGATCCTTTCTCTTATGTATAGCTTAACCGAAAAGGGTATATCCGGTCAATGAAGAGCGTGTGATATTTCTATCGACAAATGCTGCCCATTTCCGCTATCTGCTGTTTGCCGGAAGATTCGCAGAAACGGGGCCTGTTTTCCTTTCCCGAAGCCGGTATGGGATCACTTAAGCAAAAGAAAACGGCCCTGTCCGTTTTTCCGGAAGGGCCGTTTTTTTGCTTAAAGATCGCCAAGCAGGCGGTGAATGGTTTCCCGTTCTTCTTTTGTTAACGGAACGAGCGGGAGGCGGACGCCGCCGACATCCATCCCTTTTAATTGCAAAGCGGTTTTGACCGGTGCCGGATTAGGCGCCATAAACAGGCCGCGCATCAATGGAAGCAGCTTTTGATGCAGTTTTGCCGCTTTTGTTACATCCCCGGCAAAAAAGGCTTGCACCATTTCCTGTAGGGCCGGGCCGGCAACATGGGAAGCAACCGAAATCACACCCGCCCCACCGATTGAAAGCACGGGAATTGTCAGGCCATCATCCCCGCTGTACAATTCAAAATCATCCGGCGTACGGGCAATAATTTGCGCCATCGCATCCAAATCCCCGCTTGCTTCTTTTACCGCAACGATATTCGGGATTTTGGAAAGTTCGATGATCGTTCCCGGTTCAATATTGACAGCCGACCGGCCAGGGATGTTGTAAATGACAACCGGGAGGCTGGTGGATTCTGCAATCGCTTTGAAATGGGCATACATGCCAGCCTGGTTCGGCTTGTTATAATACGGGCCGACAGCCATAACGGCATCCACGCCGCATGATTCCGCACGCTTCGTCAATTCGATCGAAGCATACGTATTGTTGCTCCCTGTTCCGGCAATGACCGGTACCCGCCCGTCTGACGTTTTCACAACCTGCTTGAACAGCGCGGTTTTTTCCTCAGGCGAAAGTGTCGGGGATTCCCCCGTTGTTCCAGCAACAACCAAAGATTCTGTTCCGTTTTCAATTAAATAATCAACCAGCTTTGCCGCCTTTTGCAAATCCAGATTCCCTTTATGGTCAAAAGGCGTCACCATTGCCGTTGAAACTTTTCCGAAACGACTCATACTTACACTCCTCATCCTGCCAGGTTTTGCAAGTTGCAAGGTGAAAACACCCGGCAGAAAATCTTTCATTTTTTACGCATGAATTTCATACGTTTCCGTTTCGCTTTCTAAATTAAAGGCATCATGAAGGGCATTGACCGCTGTAACCAGATCTTCCTGCTTCACAAGCACCCAGATGGTTGTATGGCTGTCAGCAGACTGTAAAATCCGGATCCCTTTTTCGGAAAGCGCCGACACGATTTTATACGTGATACCCGGCACGCCCGCAATCCCGGCGCCGACAATCGATACTTTGGCGCAGTTCCGTTCAATTACCGGTTCATGCCCCAGTTTTTTCAGCACCGCTTCAGCCCGGTTTGCCACCTCTCCTGAAACCGTGTAGACAACGCTTGTCGGGGAAATATTGATAAAATCGACACTGATATTTTCAGCAGCCATCGCTTTAAACACAACCGTCTGCAAATCATACTGCCCGTCTTTTGCATATACTTTGATCTGTGAAACATTCGGTACATGCGCAATTCCGGTAACAGTGCGTTCTTTTATATCGGTCCCGAGTTTCTGACGGTGGCTTAAAGATGTGACAAGCGTACCGATATCGTCGGAATAAGTGGACCGGATGCGGATCGGCACTTTCGACTGCATCGCGATTTCAACGGCGCGCGGATGGATCACTTTTGCGCCCTGATAAGCCATATTGCAGACCTCGTTATACGTGACAACCTGAAGCTTCCGCGCATTTTCAGCAATCCGCGGGTCAGCTGTCATGATGCCTTCCACATCGGTAAAAATATCAATCCACTCCGCCTGAAGCGCAGCACCGAGCGCCGCAGCGGATGTGTCACTGCCCCCGCGTCCGAGCGTGGTGACGTCCCCGTTTTTTGCGGCTCCTTGAAATCCTGCAACGACGACAACATCGTGCAGTTTCAGTTCACGCAGGACACGGTCGCACTTCATGTCCGTGATTTTCGCATTGGTATGCTCCGCGTTCGTGTGGAAACCGGCTTGCGCACCGGTCAGGGCACACGCACTGATGCCGTGTGCGTTTAACATATTGGCAAACACAAGGCTGGAGATGATTTCGCCGGTTGACAACAGTAAATCCTGCTCACGCCTGCTTAAACAGGTGTCGGATCCGCCAACGAGTGACAGGAGCGTATCTGTTGCATACGGTTCCCCTTTGCGACCCATCGCCGAAACGACGGCAACCACCTTATAGCCTTCTTCCAGCGCTTTTTCTACATGATGTTTGGCATGCATTCTTGCATCATGATCCCGTACGGATGTGCCGCCGAATTTTTGGACAACGATTTTCAATGAAGAACACCTCTGTTATGAACTGATAAATAAGAACAGTGATTCCGGTAACGTGCGGGCTTTGCCGGCCGTTTTTTTGCCAAAGGCCGTTTTAAGGGCCGGCCGTTTTTAAACCGTTTCCTTCCCGGCCGGAAAGGAAACGGCATACGTGTCCATAAAATATATCAGGAAATGGAACCCTCTCCGATACCGGATTCCGGCATAACTTTTCTTTCCCTATATCTTATCACCAATATTGCAAAAAGGTCAGCCTAAATTGTCCACAAATCAGATGAGCCCCATCCTGATCAGGCTTTCCGCAATCTGGATGGAATTTGAGGCAGCGCCTTTCAGCAAATTGTCGGAAACAACCCACATATGGAATCCGTTGTCTTCATCCGGGTCTTTGCGGATCCGCCCGACAAAAGTGTCATACTTGCCGACCGCATTGACGGCCATCGGGTAAATCTGTTCTTCGGGGCGGTCTTCCAGTACAACACCAGGTGCAGACGCGAGCACTTCCCGGATCTGCCCAGCATTTATGCCGTCCTTTTCGGTTTCAAAATAAACCGATTCCGAGTGGCCGGTTGCAACCGGAATCCGGACGCATGTGGCGGAAACTTTTAATTCCGGCATATGCATGATTTTTTTCGTTTCGTTGATCATTTTCATTTCTTCAAATGTAAAGCCGTTGTCCGTAAACACATCGATTTGCGGGATGGCATTAAACGCAATCTGGTAATGCTTTTTGTCACCTTTTACCGGCAGTACATGCGGCTCGTAAGTCTGCCCTTCAAGCAACGCCTTCGTCTCGTCGTTCAGCTCCTGGATGGCAGCCGCGCCCGAACCGGAGACAGCCTGGTACGTGGAAACGAGCACCCGCTTCAGGCCGAAATTTTTGCGGACGGGTTCCAACGCAACAACCATCTGGATCGTCGAGCAGTTCGGATTGGCGATGATGCCGTTATGTTTTTGAATGTCTTCTTCGTTTACTTCCGGGACCACAAGCGGCACTTCTGGGTCCATGCGGAAGGCGCTCGTATTGTCAATGACAATTGCCCCGCGTTTCACCGCTTCCGGCGCAAACTTTTTCGACACGCTCCCGCCTGCGCTGAAAAGGGCGATATCCACTCCTTCAAAGCTTTCCGGCACCGCTTCTTGGACCGTAATTTCTTCCCCGTTTACCGTTATTTTTTTGCCGGCGGAACGCGAAGATGACAGCAGCGTCAATTTGTTATACGGAAATTTGCGGTTTACCAAAGTTTTAATCATTTGCTGGCCGACAGCGCCGGTTGCCCCGACAACGGCTACGTGATAACCTGATGTGTTTGCCATTGGCGTATTCCCCTTCCAATTCCAAAACCAAATTCATTTTTATAGCTATTATTGTATCACAAGTCTTCCGGCACCGTGTGTATTTTTTAATTTTAAATCGTTTTCAAGGCGATTTTCCGTCGCGGAAACGTTCGACAATGACAGGCTGGATTTGTTTCCCCTCGAGTGCAAGCGAAACCGTATCGGCAAGGGCAGTCATTCTCGCCACCATTGAATTTGGTTTGTTGTCCGGGTCGTCCTGCCCGTACGGAATAAAATAAATGTTTTTTGTTGCCATCAGCCGCATCAAATTCACGCCGTTTAATCCGAGCGCATCATTGGTCGAAATGCCGAGCACAACCGGTTTCAAATTGCGGAGCGTCGCTTTGGCGGCCATCAGCACCGGGGAATCCGTGAGCGCGTTCGCCAGTTTGCTCATCGTAAATCCGGTCAGGGGCGCAATCACCATGCAGTCAAGCGGGAGGGTTGGCCCGAGCGGCTCGGCCTCGACAATCGAATCAATCGCTTTTTGCCCGGTGCATTTTTCAATTTTTTCCACCCATTCTGAGCCTTTGCCGAATCTTGTATCCGTCGTTTTCACCGTGTGCGTGACCACCGGGATGACTTCCGCCCCCAATGCCACGAGCTTTTCGATTTCAGGAAAAACGGCCGCATAAGTGCAATGGGAGCCGGTTAAGCCGAAGCCGATTCTTTTTCCCTTTACATCCATGGCGATGACCCCTTTCTTTTTAAAACGTCTTCTTCAATCAGCCGGCCGAGCACATTCCCGAGTATCCGCCCGGCTGTTTTCGGCGCGACAATGCCAGGCAGGCTCGGCGCCAGCATCGCTTTAATGCCGCGCTTTTCGGCATACCGGAAATCCGTTCCGCCCGGTTTGGAAGCAATATCCAGAATGAGCGTATGCGAAGGCATCTTTTGGATAACGGATGCGTTCACAATCAGGTGCGGAACCGTATTAATGCAGATGTCAATGTCTTTTACTTCCTGTTCAAGATCGTTTAAATGAAAAGGCACAAGCCCCATCTCCGTTATCCTCGCAAGATGTTCGCTTTTTCTCGCGCCGACTTTCACCTTCGCGCCGAGATGGCAGAAAGCCCGGGCAACGCTCATTCCCACCCTGCCAAGGCCGAGGACGGCAACATTTGAGCCGTGAATCGTAAATTCCGTGTTCTGAATAGCCATCATGATCGTTCCTTCGACGGTCGGAATCGAATTATAGATGGCCACATCGTCCCGCTCGAATAGTTTCACAAGGCGGCGGCCCGCTTTTTTAGCAATTTGTTCCAAATACGGATTGCTGATGCCGGTATAGATCGTAAAATAAGGCGGCGTTTCAGCCAGCATATCACCGGTCAGCACAACTTCTTCGTTCGAAAAAATCAAATCGATTTTCCCGTCGTCCGCTGTCCCGGTAATCGGCAAAATGACGCAATCCATTTCCGAAAACCGGATATCTTTAAATTTTTCTTTCGTGACGCCGGAATACACAAAATCAAGCTGTTCAAATCCGATCAATGAAATTTTCGCATCGAGATCCGCAAGTTTCCGGATCACTTCCAATTGGCGCGCATCTCCGCCTATGATGGCAATTTGGACGCCGGTCAACAAATGCCTCACCTTCTTTTCCATGTGCATGGGGAATTCCCCATATCTTATGGCGGCAGCATGTTTTTTGTGAAAAAAGGCAAAGAAAAATGCCGGAATACCCGGCATGCTTCTTTGCCTTTTTAATAGCTGTACTGGTTTTCAGGCACTTCCAAAATCATCATATCGGCACCAATCGTTCTGATCCGGTTCCACGGGACGCGGATCTCGTTCGCCTGTTTTTTAAACCGCCTTCCGACCGGGATGATCAGGGCCTCCACTTTTCCGCTCGCTTCATCAATTTCAAGGTCCGTTGCGCCCAATACCCCGAGCCGTTCCGCTTTTTTAAAATCGACCATTTCTTTTCCGCTGAGTTCGCTGAGCCGCATATTCCCCCTTCTTTCTCTCATGGACTGATTCCATTTTATGCGGGGGATGGAAAAGATATGCCGTCTTTAAGACAACCGCTCCGGCAATTTTCCGTCCGGGCTGATTAAAGATGCCGAATACGGTTTGGAGAAAATCTCCCTCGCACAAGCATTGACTTTTTCCACGGTGACACGGTCGATTTCCTCGAGCATTTCATCAAGCGAACGGTGCTTCTTTAATAACAGTTCGTTCTTTCCGTTCCGGCTCATGCGGCTGTTCGTGCTTTCCAGGCTGAGCATGAGGTTCCCTTTTAACTGTTCCTTGCAGTTTCGCACTTCTTTTTCTGTTACCCCTTTTGCTTTCAGCGTCTGCAGCGTCTCCTGCACCGTCTCAAACAGCTCGTCCAATTGGGAGGCGCCCGTTCCGCCGTAAATCGTTAAAATGCCGCTGTCCTTATAGGCGGTATGGTAGGAATACACCGAATATGCAAGCCCCCGCTGTTCCCGCACATTTTGGAAAAGGCGGGAGGACATGCTGCCGCCTAATATATTATTCAGGACAATCAGCTCATAAATATCGTCACTGCCGATTTTCTTCCCCTCAAATCCGAGGCAGAGATGGGCCTGTTCTGTTTCTTTTTTGCGCGCAAGGTCATTCGTATGAAAAACGGCCGTTTCGCCGCCTGTCTCTTCCTTCCCGCCTTCATAGGAACCGAACAACGCTTCAATCTCCTTTACGAAAGACGGCAGCACATTGCCGGCAACGGAGACGACAACGCGGTCAGGGGTATACATATCATATACATATTGATGGAGATCGTCGCTCGTAAACGATGCAAGCGTTTCTTCCGTCCCTAAAATCGGATAGCCGAGCGGATGGTTTTCATAAATGGCCTTGCCAAGCAAATCGTGGACAATATCGTCCGGCGTATCTTCATACATTTTGATTTCTTCATTGACAACGCTTTTTTCGCGTTCCATTTCATCTTCTGAAAAAGTGGAGTGGAAAAACATGTCCGACAGAATTTCAAGCGCGAGCGGTGCATGCGTGTCGAGCACTTTCGCATAAAAGCATGTATATTCTTTCGACGTAAAAGCATTCACCTGGCCGCCAATGGCATCAAAGGCCTCGGCAATGTCTTTTGCGCTCCTTTTTTCCGTCCCTTTGAAAAACATATGCTCAAGAAAATGGGAAATGCCATTGTTTTTTTCATTTTCATTTCTCGAACCGGTGCCGATCCAAATGCCGATCGCAACCGAACGGACAGTTGGAATTTCTTCCAGTACAATCCTCAAGCCGTTATGGCAAGTATATTTTTGTATCATGTTGTGCCTCCTCGCAGTCTCATTTCACTCTGTGCCGTCTTTTGTATCAGCGGGATCCTTTTCGCTGTTTAAAAATGTTCCGTCCTCATTTTTAATGATTCTTTCCTCATCGAGCAATTTTGAAACGGTTCCGACTTGTAAATTTTTCTTTTCCAGCCTGGCAATCAACGGTTCCAACGCTTTCGCTGTAGAAGCGGTCGGATGCATTAAAATAAGCGAACCGCCCTGTGCTTTCGCAGTCACGCGCTCTACAATCGTCTCCGGGGAGGGGTTCTGCCAGTCGACCGTATCGACCGTCCACATGATCGTTTCCATTCCCATTGATTTTGCGATGCTTACCGCTTCATCCCGGTAACTGCCGCTTGGCGGGGCAAACCACTTCACTTTTTCTTCCGTAATCGCTTCAAGCACCCGGTTTGTCTTCACCAGCTGGCTTTTGATCTTTGATTCCGGCAAAGTGCTAAAATCGGGGTGGGTATAGGAATGGTTCCCGGTTTCATGCCCGCCGCTTACAATCATGCGGGCAAGCTCAGGGTTTTCTTTTGCCCATCGCCCCTCTAAGAAAAAGGTAGCATGAAGATGATGCTTTTTTAAAGTTTTTAGCATATCCGGCAAATATTCATTCCCCCATGCGACATTGATTAAAAAAGCAACCATTGGTTTATCCGGATTTCCCGTATAGACGGGGGCCGGGTCCAGATCTTTAAGGTGGACGGCAGGGGGAATTTGTTTAAATACCAGTTTGCGTTCGTCGTAACGGCCGTCCTGTTTCATTTTCGAGTAAGAAGCTTTTTTGTCCACTTCCACCCCGTTATAGCCGGGGATCGCCTTCCAAACCCTGTCAATCTTGGCATTTTCCGGCGGACGGTAAAACCGTTCTGCAGCCTGTTCAATTTTTTCCTGAAGCTCGTTCTCTTTTGTGCTAAAGGCGGCCCGCTCCTGCAAATACCGGGTGGAAAGCGGATTTCCCGCAAGCAACAATGCTAGAATAGCAATCAAGCCAAGCGCAATCAAGCGTTTTGCTTTATTCACGTTATTTTCCCCCTTCTTTAAAAAAAGTATGAAAAGGGAAAGGGGCATAGAACGGGCGCGCGGGACAAATAAAAAAAGCCAGGGCTCCCTGACTTTCATCACGATTTATTTTCTTTTTTTTGCTGCTCCTTTAAAACAGCTTTGCGGGAAAGGTTGATGCGCCCGTGGCTGTCAATATCCGTCACTTTGACCAGAATTTCATCGCCGATTTTGACAACATCTTCGACTTTCCGGACGCGTTCTTCGGCGAGTTCGGAAATGTGGACAAGGCCGTCTTTGCCGTTAAAGATTTCCACAAAAGCGCCAAATTTTTCGATCCGTTTTACTTTACCGAGATAAACCTTGCCGACTTCGACTTCCCGGACAATATCCTCAATCAATTTCTTCGCTTTGTTGTTTGCCTCTTCGTCCGTCGAAGAAATAAAGATGGTGCCATCCTGTTCAATGTCAATTTTCACGCCGGTTTCGTCAATGATTTTATTGATTTGTTTACCGCTTGGCCCGATGACGTCGCGGATTTTATCCGGATGAATGGTCATCGTTAAAATCTTCGGCGCATAGACGGACAAATGGTCACGTGTTTTCGAAATCGTCGACATCATATGGTCGAGAATCTGCATTCTGCCCTTTCTCGCCTGCTGCAACGCTTCTTCCAGTATCTCCCTTGACAGTCCTGCAATTTTAATATCCATTTGCAGCGCGGTGACGCCCTTCGACGTGCCGGCCACTTTAAAGTCCATATCGCCGAGATGGTCTTCCATGCCCTGGATATCGGTTAAAATCGTATAATGTTCGCCGGATTTCACAAGCCCCATCGCAATCCCAGCAACCGGCGCTTTAATCGGAATGCCGGCATCCATCATGGCAAGGGTGGATGCGCAAATGCTTGCCTGTGAAGTGGAGCCGTTCGATTCGAGCACCTCGGATACAAGCCGGATCGTGTACGGAAATTCTTTTTCATCCGGAATGACCGGTTCCAGCGCACGTTCACCCAGTGCCCCGTGCCCGATTTCGCGGCGGCCCGGCCCTCTCATTGGCCCGGTTTCCCCGACGCTGAATGAAGGGAAATTGTAATGGTGCATAAACCGTTTTGACTCTTCAATGCCGAGCCCGTCCAAAATTTGCACGTCGCCTAAAGCGCCTAACGTACAAATGCTTAAAGCCTGTGTTTGCCCGCGGGTAAACAACCCGGAACCGTGCGTGCGCGGCAAAACCCCGACTTCGGAGGAAAGCGGCCGGATTTCATCGATTTTGCGGCCGTCCGGGCGAATTTTATCGACCGTGATCAGCTTGCGGACTTCTTCTTTTTCAATATCGTGCAAAATTTGTTTAACTTGCTTGACCGTTTCTTCATCGGCTTCTTCTGCTTCAAATTGGGCAAGCACCTCATCGCCCACTTTTCTGATCGCTTCTTCGCGCGCTTTCTTCTCATGAACCTGGATGGCTTCAATCATTTTTTTCCGGCACATGCCGCTGACTTTTTCCACCAGTTCTTCGTCAAGTTCGAACAATTCGACAGCCATTTTCTCTTTTCCGATTTCTGCCACAATTTTTTCCTGGAAAGCAATCAGGCGCTTGATTTCCTCATGCCCGAACATGATCGCTTCAAGCATCACTTCTTCCGGCACTTCTTTCGCACCCGCTTCAACCATATTAATGGCGTCTTTTGTGCCGGCAACGGTTAAATGGATGTCGCTTTTTTCCATCTGTTCCACGGTCGGGTTGATGAGGAACTTGCCGTCCACCCTTCCGACGATGACGCCGGCAATCGGGCCTTCAAACGGAATATCGGAGACGGAAAGTGCGAGCGAAGACCCGAGCATCGCGGCCATTTCCGGCGTGCAGTCCTGGTCGACGCTCATGACCATACTGACAACCTGCACTTCATTGCGGAAGCCGTCGGCAAAGAGCGGGCGGATCGGCCTGTCAATCAGCCGACTTGACAAAATGGCTTTTTCGCTCGGGCGCCCTTCTCTTTTGATAAAGCCGCCCGGAATTTTCCCGACAGCATATAGCCGTTCCTCATAATTTACGGTCAGTGGAAAAAAGTCCACATTTTTCGGTTCTTTAGAAGCGGTTGCTGTACTGAGGACAGCCGTTTCGCCGTAACGGACGAGTGCAGCACCGTTTGCCTGTTTTGCGAGCTGGCCGATCTCCACGGTGAGCGGGCGGCCGGCCCAATCTATCGTATAGGTATGTTTATCCTGTACCATACAGATGAAAATCTCCTTTCTTTTTGCCTATATTGTTTCACATTTATGCAAAGATAAGCACGGGTAATGATTCAAAAACGAATCAACCGTTTGCTATGTATGTACAAGCCGCGCCAGGTCAGTGCGAAAACCCGGCGGCAATTTGAAATACATCTGTTCCCAAAATTAAGGGGGGAAAAACACATTGCAAAAAAGCGGGAATACTCCCGCTTTTTGCATTCTGCATTTTTTTATCGGCGCAAGCCCAGCCGGTTAATCAATTCACGGTAACGATGCACATCTTTATTGCGCAGATAGGTCAACAAATTACGCCGTCTCCCTACCATTTTCATCAAGCCGCGGCGTGAATGGTGGTCTTTTTTATGGACACGCAAATGATCGTTCAATTTGTTGATTTCTTCTGTCAATACAGCAATTTGCACTTCCGGAGAACCGGTATCGTTCTCGTGGATTTTAAATTGGTTGATGATTTCATTTTTACGTTCTTTTGAAATCGCCATCCTGTTCACCTCCTCTGTTTCCTATCCCCTGTTGCCGAGCAGGCGTCGGTGAGTCGCGCTGCCAAGCACAGGTTCCGGTACTGTAATAGAATACTACTTTTTCGCACAAAACTCAAGTAGCAGTTCCCTGTTTTTCAAAGTAACGCCTTGCTGCCGTTTCATCCCGTTTCATTTCTTCAATCAAGTCCTCCACGCGGGCGAACTTTTTCTCTTCGCGGATGCGCGCAAGCCATTTGACAACTGCTTCTTCCCCGTAAATGGTATCGGAAAAATCAAGCAGATACACTTCTGTCGTTTTTTCATATTCTTCCGGATTTTTAAACGTAGGATTGTAGCCAATGCTGCATAAGCCGTTATGCCACGTATCCGCGACCTTCATTTGCACAATGTATACCCCGTTTGGCGGCAGCATATACGACGCGGTAAGCTTTAGATTTGCCGTTGGAAACCCGAGCTGTCGTCCCCGCTTCTCCCCATGGACGACAATGCCTTTGATCTCATAATCGCGCCCGAGCAGCGGCTTCACTTCCCCGACTTTTCCTTCCCTGATTTTTGACCGGATCAGGGTGGAGCTGACTTTTTCCCCGGTATTTTCAAGGGCCAGTTTTTCAATCACCGTAATCCCGAACCTGCCGTTTGCATATTCAGGGAGATTCTCCATATTGCCTTTCCCGAATTTGCCGTATGTATAATCAAAACCAGCAACAACATGTTTCACACCGAGTGCGGCCAGATATTGGTCGACAAATTGCTGCGGCAAAAGAGACGCAAAACGGGAGGTAAAACGGACGACGAACAGATAATCGACACCAAGTTTTTCAATCAACTTGATCTTGTCTTCAAGCGGTGTAATCAGTTCAATGCCATCCTTTTTCTTTCCCAGCACAATAGAAGGATGGGGTTCAAATGTCATGACGGCGCTTTTCCATCCGTTTTTTTCAGCGATCCCGCGGGCTGTTTTAATCACTTTCTGATGTCCGAGATGGATGCCGTCAAAATAACCCAATGCGATGGCAAGCGGCGGAAAATCGCCGGGTTTAAAGGAATGGGGATGATGGACCGTTATTGTTTTCAAAATTTCTCACCTTTTCCCTTTTACAAATTGAAGCAGCCGCCTTCCTTGTTTTTACCCGGAAGGCTTTTTATATCACTTTCGCCGGTTTGATAAAGCCGGGCCTGCCGGAATGCGCCACGTATACCGCGAGTATTTTTCCGCGGAAAAAGACAGCAAGCCTGTCTCCTGTTTCCGGCCAGGTCTCCGGTTTTTTCAACACGGCACCGTTCTTTACTTTCTCTGCTAATGTATCACTAATTTCCCATTTCGGCAAATGGCGGATCCCGGCCTCGAGCGGGTAGAGCAGGCTTTCCCTGTCGCCGGTTTCCGCGGCTTTTTCAATCTCCTGAAAGGTGGCGCATTGTTCCTTTGAAAAACCGCCTGCTTCAATTCTTGTAAGATTGGACATATGTGCCGGATAGCCGAGCTTTTCTCCGATCATAACAGCAAGCGTGCGGATATAGGTGCCTTTGCTGCATGAAGCGCGGAAACGGAACGACACAACCGGCCCTTCAAAATATTCCCGCCCGTCCAATAGTTCAAGGCTGTAAATTTGCACATTCCTTTTAGGGCGTTCCACTTCGATGCCCGCCCGCGCATATTCATACAACCTTCTTCCGTTCACCTTGACGGCGGAAAACATCGGCGGGATCTGGGTAATATGCCCGGTAAACGAAGCGAGTGCGGCTAAAATTTCTTCCCGGCTGATCGGCCGGCTAATTTCCTTTTTTTCAATGATATCGCCGGAAGCATCTTCTGTCGTCGTTGAAATCCCGATCGTTGCTTCACCTTCGTAAGTTTTGCCGGCATCCTGAAGGTATTCGGCAATCTTTGTCGCACGCCCGATGCAAACCGGGAGGACCCCTTCCACATCCGGATCAAGCGTGCCGGTATGGCCTGCTTTTTTTGTGCCGAAAAGCTTCCGGATTTTAAAAACACAGTCATGGGAAGTCATCCCCGCCGGTTTCCAGAGCGGTAAAATGCCATCCATGGCGCCACTTCCTTTCGCAAATCCAATAGAATCACTCAAAAAAAGGAAACTTACCGAACCGTGTTCCGGCTCCGATCAGTTTCCTGAAACATTCATTCATCCGTGTCATGGATTTTTTTGATCAGCGTCTCAATGCGGTTGCCGTATTCGATGGATTCATCGATTTCAAAAATCAGTTCAGGCGTTTTGCGGAGCCGGATCCTTTTGCCAACTTCCGAGCGGATAAAGCCTTTTGCTTTTTCCAGGCCGTCAAGGGTGTCTTTCTTTTGTACCTCATCGCCGAGGACGGTGAGGTACACTTTTGCCTGCTGAAGATCGCCTGTTACTTCCACATCGGTTACAGTGACAAAGCCGACACGCGGATCTTTTAGTTTTCGCCCGATAATGTCGCTCAGCTCTTTTTTCATTTGCTCGCCAACCCTATTTGCACGAAGATTCATCAATCACACCTCATTTATAGCCATTCAATATTTGTTTCAAGACGCTCCCATTCAGGGAAGGAATCCAGAAAGAGAATTGCCCGCTGCAATTCTCTTTCAGCCGCCGCCCGGCTTGAAGCAACGGTCACGACTTCAACGAGGGTCCGCTGCCAGGCATCCTGGAAATCCATTTCACCGGCTGCAACATTATATTTTTGCTTTAGCCGCGTCAATATTCTTTGCAGCACTGCCCTTTTTTCTTTCAATGAACGGGCATCATAAATGCGAAATTCGCAACGGGCGCTCCCAATCATGCTCTTTCAATTTCCTCCATGATAAAGGACTCGATGACATCTCCTTCTTTGATGTCATTAAAGTTTTTAATCGTAATCCCGCATTCATATCCCTGGTTGACTTCTTTCACATCATCTTTATAGCGTTTCAGCGTATCAATTACACCTTCATAAATGACCACGCCGTCACGGATGACGCGCACGCCGCTGTCACGGGTGATTTTTCCGTCGGTGACATAGCCGCCCGCAATCGTGCCGATCCGTGATACTTTAAACGTCTGCCGCACTTCAACCTGGCCGATGATTTTTTCTTTGTATTCCGGATCAAGCATCCCTTTCATGGCAGATTCGATTTCTTCGATCGCTTTGTAGATAATGCGGTGCAGGCGGATATCCACTTTTTCCGTTTCGGCTGCGCGTTTGGCGTTATTATCCGGGCGGACATTAAAGCCAATAATAATCGCATTCGAAGCGGAAGCAAGCGTCACATCGGATTCATTAATCGCGCCGACGCCCGTATGGATAACGTTAATGTTGACGCCCTCCACATCAATCTTTTGCAAAGCGGCGGTCAATGCTTCTACAGAGCCTTGCACATCCGCTTTGACAATCACATTTAATTCTTTCATTTCCCCTTGCTTCATTTGCTCAAACAACGTGTCAAGGCTGACGCGCGCGGTTTCGTTACGGTGCGCCTGGACAGCCTGTTGTTTCCGCGCTTCCCCGACCTGGCGGGCTGTTTTCTCATCTTCAAAGACAACAAAACGGTCGCCGGCTTCCGGTACATCATTTAAACCGGTAATTTCAACAGGCGTGGACGGCCCTGCTTCTTTCACGCGACGGCCGAGATCATTGACCATCGCACGGACGCGCCCGTAAGTGTGACCGACTACAATCGGGTCGCCGATGCGCAAAGTGCCGTTTTGTACGAGCAAAGTGGCAACCGGGCCCCTGCCTTTATCAAGGCGCGCTTCAATAACCGAACCGAGTGCGCGGCGGTTCGGGTTTGCTTTCAGTTCTTCCACTTCGCTGACAAGCAAAATCATTTCAAGCAGATTGTCAATCCCTTCACCGGTTAGAGCAGAAATCGGGACAAAAATCGTATCCCCGCCCCAGTCTTCCGGAACCAGATTGTATTCCGTCAGTTCCTGCATGACTCGTTCGGGGTTCGCTGTCGGTTTATCAATTTTATTGACCGCAACAATGATCGGAACGCCGGCTGCTTTCGCGTGGTTAATGGCTTCCACTGTCTGCGGCTTCACGCCGTCATCGGCAGCAACAACAAGCACGGTAATGTCCGTCACTTGCGCCCCCCGCGCACGCATTGTTGTAAAGGCTTCATGCCCCGGCGTGTCTAAAAATGTAATTTTTTTGCCGCCTACTTTCACCTGGTATGCACCGATATGCTGGGTAATCCCGCCTGCTTCTCCGGCGGTGACTTTTGTATGGCGGATGGAATCGAGCGTTGTCGTTTTCCCATGGTCAACATGGCCCATAATGGTGACAACCGGCGGGCGGACTTCGAGGTCTTCTTCACGGTCTTCCGTAAAATACGTTTCCAGATCCGTCTGGTCAACGATCACTTTTTCTTCCACTTCAACGCCGTATTCCGAAGCAATCAGTTCAATGGCGTCTTTGTCAAGCTGCTGGTTGATCGTTGCCGCAACGCCGAGCAGGAACAGTTTTTTAATAATTTCGGAAGGTTCCCTGTAGAGCTTCTTCGCAAGTTCCGCAACGGTCAGCGATTCTGTGAACGTAATTTTTTCAGGCAGTTCTTTTACCTTTTGGACCGGCTGCGGCTGCGGTTTGAAGTTTTTATTTTTCCGGTTATTTTTCTTTTGTTTGTTAAACGGCCGTCCGTTGTTGCCGCGGTTTCCGTTATTGCTACGGTTTCCATTGCCACTGTTGCGGTTATTCCCGTTGTTCCGGCTGTTCCCGCTGTTTTGATTATTCCTGTTGTTGCCCGCGGCTTGGGTGTTTCCATTGCTCCGGTTGTTGCTTGTGTTCTGGCTGTTTCCGTTATTCCGGTTGTTACTTGCAGCCTGGCTTTTTTCGTTATTCCGGTTGTTGCTTGCGGCCTGGGTGTTTCCATTGCTCCGGTTGTTGCCGCCGGTTTGGCCGTTCCTGTTATTCCGATTGTTGCCGCCCGTTCTGCTCTTCCCATCGCTGCGGTTGCTGCCGCCAGAGCGGTTATTGTTATTGTTTCTGCTGTTTCCGTTATCCCCTTGGTTTTTGCTGTTTTGGCCGTTTCCGTGATTCGGCTTCTGGTTTTCGCGCCGGGTGCGGTTTTCGGGTTTGTTTCCTTGTCGGTCCCCGGTTTCGGACCTGGTGCTTCTTTCATTTCTGGTCGGCCCGTTTTGCCCGTTTTTCTTGCCATCCTGCTGATTTTTGCCGCTGTAAACCGTATCCAGCTTCCTTACTATTTCCCCATCGATCATTGACATATGATTGGATACCTCTATATTCATTTGTTTTAGTTTCGTGATAATTTCCTTACTTGATGTATGATGAGCTTTCGCATATTCGTAAACACGTATTTTGCTCATGTCGTCACCCCCACCTATGATTCATCGAGCAGTTCAGCAAGTTTTTCCGCAAATCCGCGGTCACTTACTGCCACTGCGACTCTCGCCTCTTTCCCAATGGCTTTTCCAAGCATTTCCCTCGTCTCTATCCACCGTACCGGTACATGATAGAAACGGCATTTGTCTAACAATTTTTTTGACGTATTGGATGAGGCATCTTTTGAAAGCAATACAAGTTTTGCCTGGCCTGCCCGGATTTCTTTCAGGACAGGCTCCTCTCCCGAAACGATCTTTCCTGCCTTGAACGCAAGGCCTAAAAGGGACATTGCCTGCTTCCCGTTCATGATTTTTGTTTATTCTCCTTTTTTTCCTTTTGAATAAACGCGATGATTTCATCGTAAAAAGCATCTTCTACAGCGGCACCAAGATGGGATGAGAGAATATTTTTTTTCTTTGCCAACAGCACCGCTTCCTCGTCTTTTGAAAGATAGGCGCCTCTTCCTGACTTTTTCCCGGTCGGGTCAATCGAAACATCGCCTTCCTTGGAACGAACGATACGGACCATTTCTTTTTTCGGTTTCATTTCTCCCGTTGCTACGCATTTTCTCATCGGAATTTTCTTACGTGTCGCCATCAGCCCCACTCCTTATTCGATCTCTTCATCTTTCCCGCCGTTTTCAGGCAGATCCGCTTCTTTCGCATCCGGTACGGCCAGTGCTTCGGAAGTGCGGCCGGCATCATCGTCATCAAAAAGCCCCGGTGTTTCCCCGTCTATGTCATCATTGGTTTCAGAACGCGGATAAATGCCTGACTCCCTTGCATCCGTTTCGCTCTTAATATCAATTTTCCAGCCTGTGAGTTTCGCGGCAAGCCGGGCGTTTTGGCCGCGTTTCCCGATTGCAAGCGACAGCTGGTAATCCGGAACGATGACCGTTGTAGCCTTATTGTTTTCGTCAACAAGCACATCAAGCACTTTTGCAGGGCTTAACGCATTTGCTACAAATTTAGCCGGGTCGTCCGACCATTTTACAATATCAATCTTTTCCCCGTGAAGTTCATTTACAATCGCCTGGACGCGCTGCCCTTTAGGCCCGACGCATGCGCCGACAGGATCAACCTCCGGGCGGTCGGTGTAAACCGAAATTTTCGAACGGTCCCCTGCTTCGCGGGCGATCGAACGGATTTCTACGATGCCATCGTAAATTTCCGGCACTTCAAGTTCAAACAGCCGTTTTAAAAGGCCGGGATGGGTGCGCGAGACAAAAATTTGCGGCCCCTTTGTTGTCCGTTCGACTTTTGTAATGTAGACCTTAATCCGGTCATGCGGGTTGTACGTTTCATTCGGGGATTGTTCCCCCGGCGGCAGCAGTGCTTCTGTTTTTCCGAGGCTGACATACGTAAAACGCGGATCTTTCCGCTGCACAATCCCGGTCATGACCTCGTCTTCACGGTCGATAAATTGATTGTAAATGATTCCCCGTTCCGCTTCCCGGACGCGCTGCGTGACAACCTGTTTTGCTGTCTGTGCGGCGATCCGGCCAAAATCTTTCGGCGTGACTTCCAATTCGACAACATCGCCGATTTCATAAGACGGATTGATTTTCTGGGCATCTTCAAGCGAAATTTCAAGGCGCGGGTCAAATACTTCTTCAACCACGTCTTTACGCGCGAACACACGGATCGTCCCGTTCGCCAGATTTAAATCCGTCCTTACATTCTGTGCTTGGTTAAAATTGCGGCGGTATGCCGATACAAGCGCGGCTTCGATGGCTTCAACGAGCACATCCCGCGAAATTCCTTTTTCTTCTTCAAGTATCGTAAGCGCATCTACCAGTTCTGAGCTCATGGAAATTGGATCCCCCTTCATTTTTTGAAAAATGATGCATTTTTAAAATTCAACGGCAAGCCGTGCGTTGGCCACTTTGTCATACGGAATTTCCTTCTCGATTTTCTTCGTTTTCACTTTACATTCTAATGTTAGGCACCCGTTGTGAAAAGCAATCAATTTTCCCTGGAACGTTTTCTCCCCGTCAAGCGGTTCATACGTTTTCACGAGGACGGTCCGGCCGACAGCACGTTCAAAGTCACGCGCTTTTTTTAACGGGCGTTCCGCACCCGGGGAGGAAACCTCAAGGAAATAATTATGGGGAATCGGGTCCGCTTCATCGAGCTTTTCCCCGAGCCGTTCGCTGACGAGCCCGCATTCTTCGATATCGACCCCGTTTTCTTTGTCAATATAAACACGAAGAAACCAGTTTTTTCCTTCTTTGACGTATTCAATATCAACAAGTTCAAGGCCGAGCCCTTCCACAACCGGGGATGCCAGTTGTTCCACCACTTCAACGACTTTACTCATGCTGACCTCCTCAAAAATCCGATTTAAAACACGAAAGAGCGGGGTGATGGCCCCACTCTTTCGCACGAGCGTTTATCCGTAGTATTTCCATAAAAAACTATACCATAACAGGCAAAAAAAAGCAAACAGCGGTCCTTAACCCGTATTTAGAAAAGCGACAGCTGGTTCTGCTCCGGCAGCGACTCTAAGCAGCCGTGCCCGTCAAGGTATTCCATAATCGTTTTGGAGACTTTTCCGCGGCGCTGCAAGTCTTCTTTTGAAAGGAATTCACCTTCTTCACGCGCTTTTACGATATTGACCGCGGCGTTTGTACCAAGACCCGGAATCGCATTAAACGGCGGAATGAGCGAATCGCCGTCAATGACAAACTTGTCTGCTTCCGATCGATACAAATCAATCGGCTGGAAGCGGAAGCCGCGCGCCGTCATTTCAAGCGCCAGTTCGAGCACGGTCAGCAAACTTTTCTCCTTCGCCGATGCGTCCATCCCTTTTGCATTAATTTCACTGATTTTTGCCTTGATGGAATTCGAGCCGTGGATCATGACATCGAGATCGAAATCCTCCGCGCGCACCGTAAAATACGTCGCATAGTAGATCAGCGGATGGTACACCTTGAAGTAAGCGATCCTTACCGCCATCAGCACATAGGCGGTGGCGTGGGCTTTCGGGAACATATATTTAATCTTTTTGCACGATTCAATATACCAATTTGGCACGTTTTGCTTGATCATTTCCTCTTCCATTTCAGGCGTGAGCCCTTTCCCTTTCCGTACCGATTCCATAATTTTAAAAGCAAGGGACGGCTCTAAGCCCTGATAGATTAAATAGACCATAATATCGTCCCGGCAGCCGATTACTTCAGGCAGGGTGCATGTGCCGTTTTGGATCAGTTCCTGGGCGTTGCCGAGCCATACGTCCGTTCCGTGCGAAAGCCCTGAAATCTGGACCAGTTCGGCAAAAGTCGTCGGTTTTGTATCTTCGAGCATTTGGCGCACAAACTTTGTGCCAAATTCCGGAATGCCGAGCGTGCCGGTTTTGCACATAATCTGCTCTTCCGTAACCCCGAGCGGTTCCGGCCCGCTGAAAATTTTCATCACTTCCGGGTCATCGGTCGGGATCGTTTTCGGGTCAATCCCGCTTAAGTCCTGGAGCATGCGGATGACGGTCGGATCATCGTGCCCGAGTATATCAAGCTTCAAAATATTATCGTGGATCGAGTGGAAATCAAAATGCGTTGTCCGCCATTCCGAATTGTGATCGTCCGCCGGATACTGGATCGGCGTAAAATCGTATATATCCATATAATCCGGGACGACGATAATGCCACCCGGATGCTGGCCGGTCGTCCGTTTCACCCCGGTGCAGCCCTGGACAAGCCGGTCAATTTCCGCGCTCCGGAATGTCAGATTATGGTCCTGGGCATACCCTTTTACATAGCCGTAGGCCGTTTTTTCCGCAACCGTGCCGATCGTGCCGGCGCGGTATACATACTCTTCGCCGAACAACACTTTTGTATAGGCGTGGGCGCGCGGCTGGTAATCGCCCGAAAAGTTCAGGTCAATATCCGGTACCTTGTCCCCTTTAAAGCCAAGGAACGTTTCAAACGGAATATCATGGCCGTCTTTTTTGTATTTTGCCCCGCACGCCGGGCAGTTTTTATCCGGCAGGTCAAAACCGGAACCGACCGAACCGTCATTGAAAAACTCGGAATGCTTGCAGTTCGGGCACACATAATGCGGCGGGAGCGGGTTGACTTCGGTGATTTCCGTCATCGTTGCAACAAGCGAAGAGCCGACAGACCCCCGCGAACCGACAAGGTAACCGTCATTCAATGATTTCTTGACAAGTTTATGGGCAATCAGATAAATGACCGCAAATCCGTGACCAATAATGCTTTTTAGCTCTTTTTCAAGCCGTGCTTCGACAATTTCGGGAAGTGGATCCCCGTAAATCCTTTTCGCGCGCTTATAGCTTTGCTCGCGGATTTCTTCTTCCGCCCCTTCAATTTTCGGCGTGTACAACTCATCTTTTACCGGCTTGACGTCCTCGATTAAGCCGGCAATTTTATTCGTGTTGTCAACCACGATTTCTTTTGCCTTTTCTTCGCCTAAAAACGAGAAGCATGCAAGCATTTCATCCGTCGTGCGGAAATGCACGTCCGGCAGCCGGTGCCGGTTCAGCGGATTGGCACCGCCCTGGGAGCTGATCAGGATTTTCCGGTAAATTTTGTCTTCGGGGTTTAAATAATGGACATTGCCTGTTGCGACAACCGGCAGATTTAATTTTTCCCCGAGCCTGACGATTTTCGTGATGATTTCTTCAAGCGCCTTTTCATCCCTTATCAGTTCCTGGTCGATGAGCGGGGCGTACACTTCTTTCGGATGGACTTCAAGATAATCATAAAAGCGGGCGATCTCCTCTACTTCCGCCGGATCTTTCTGCATCATGCCTTCAAATACTTCGCCTTTGTCACAGCCGGACCCGACGAGAATGCCTTCCCGGTACTTTTGCAGCTCGGAACGCGGAATACGCGGCACACGGTAAAAGTAATCGATATGGGAAAGAGAAATCAGTTTAAATAAATTTTTCAAGCCTTCCTGCGTCCGGACAAGCAGCGTGCAGTGCGACGGGCGCGCCCGCTTGTACGCGCCGCCTTCCCCCATATACTGGTTCAGCTCGTCATGGTATGTGATCCCCCGGTTACGGGCGTCTTTCAGCATTTTTAAAAAGATTTGTCCTGTTGCTTCCGTATCGTAGATTGCGCGGTGGTGCTGGGTCAGTTCCACATTGAATTTTTTCGCGAGCGTGTTCAGCCGGTAGTTTTTGAAATCCGGATATAAAAACCGTCCGAGTTCGAGCGTATCAATGACGGGGTTATTGGATTTCGGCAGCCCGGCTTTTTTCAGGCCAACGTTTAAAAACCCGATGTCGAACGAAGCATTGTGGGCTACAAGCACCGCGTCGCCAATCCATTCATTGTATTCTTTCAACACTTCGGAAATGTCCGGCGCATCTTTTAACATATCGTCGGTAATATGGGTCAGCTCAATAATCGTATTGGACAGCGGACGTCCGGGATTGGCAAACCGTTCAAACGTATCGACCACTTCGCCGTCTTGGATTTTCACCGCAGCGATTTCGATGATCGTATCATAAACGGCAGATAATCCCGTTGTTTCAACGTCAAAGACGACATATGTCGCTTCATCAAGGTGGACGTGCGCATCATTATAGGCAATCGGCACCCCGTCGTCGACAAGATTGGCTTCAACGCCGAAGATGACTTTTATACCGTTCTTTTTGCCGGCGCTGTAAGCTTCCGGAAAACTTTGCGCGACGGCGTGGTCTGTGATCGCAATCGCCGGATGGCCCCATTTTTTTGCCTGGGCGACAAGGGTAGACGCGGAAGTGACCGCATCCATCTGGCTCATCGGCGTATGGAGATGGAGTTCGACCCGCTTCTCATTTTCCGGCGCATGGTCTTTCCGGACGCGCGGGGCTACTTCAGAAAGATCGTTGGCGATCATGACCAGATCACGGACAAACGTATCGTTCTGGATGCTGCCGCGCGCACGCAGCCACATCCCTTTCTTCACGCGGGCAAATTGTGCGGCATCTTCCTTATCCCGCGAAAACATCTTCACGAGAATGGAGCTCGTATAATCGGTGATTTTTAACGTCAAAAGCGTCCGCCCGCTGCGCAGTTCTTTCGTTTCGACGTCAAACACATAGCCTTCCACCGTAATCCGCCGTTCTTCATCAACAATCTCGGAAAGGCGGCGGATATCATCATCGGGCGGGATTCTCAGCCCGATCATAAGCGGTCCCGCGTCGTGCGTTTCTTCCCCGCTCTGTTGCTCATTCACGTGCTTCTGCATTTCGAGAACGGCCTGTTTTGCCCGTTCCTCATCTTCTTTTTTCTTTTCTTCCATAAATTTGGCGTATGCTTCACTTGCTTCAGGTGCCGCCGAAATTTCCGTGTCAAACATCAGCTGCGGAAAACCGGCCCGTTCGTAAAAACGGACGATCCATTCCCCGTATTTTTGTTTTAATGTCGCTGCTTCCGGTTCATTGCGGCCGGTTACCACCAGCTTATTGCCGGAAAGTGACGGCACCTGCTCCGCAAGTAGGGACAAAAGCATCGGCGACATGCCTTCCAGTTCTCCTAGGCACGCTTTCCAGTAATCGGCAATCAGCGCCGGCCCAAAAGAAGGGTCTTTCGCCCGGATTGAAAAACGGACGTCGGCAATATGCTGAAAAGCCTGGCGCAAACGGGTTGTAAATGTCAAGTACACTTCAAAGGGGAGAATTTTTTCGAGCAAAAAATAAAAATGCCATCGCTTTGACTGGCGTTCCACAACTAGTTTTTCAATTTCTCCGTATTTAAAATGCTCGTAAAACCTGTCATCAAGCAGTTCCAGCTGCCGGAGCAAAATCTGGAACCTTTCTTTCTTTCCGGCGGGATTTTCAATCATCTTGTCCTCTCCCATCCTTTTTCATTCAATCTATCTTTATCTTAAAAAACAAGCGTCCCGAATGCAATCTTTCCGGAATTTTTCCCGGTAGTGTTGAAAGGTTCGGGTGTTGAAATTTTCCAGGCAAAACATTTTCTGCCTCTTTTTTGCAGGAAAAGAAGAGAAGCACCGGCCGGTAAGCCGATGCCCCTGTCATGAAGCAAGTTGTGCTAAAATATTAGAAATTGTCTCGGCCAAATCCTCTTTTTTCACTTCGAGCACTTCCCCGGTTTTTCTGATTTTCACTTCGACGATGCCTTCCGCCGCTTTTTTCCCGACGGTTACCCGGACAGGCAGGCCGATCAGGTCGGAATCCGCAAATTTCACACCCGGGCGCTCGTTTCTGTCATCCATCAAGACGGTAAACTGCTTTTCAAGTTCCGCATGGAGCGATTCTGCAAGGGCGGATTGTTGGGCATCCTTCATATTTACCGGAACGAGATGCACGTCAAACGGCGCCAGATTGACAGGCCAAACAAGCCCTTTATCATCGTTATGCTGTTCGCACACTGCTGTTAAAGTGCGGGAGACACCAATCCCGTAACACCCCATCAACATGACCTGCTCCCTGCCGTTTTCGTCTAAAAAGGCGGCGTGCATGGCCTCACTGTATTTTGTGCCGAGTTTGAAAATATGCCCGACCTCTATGCCGCGTGCAAACCGGATCGTTCCCTTTCCGTCCGGTGACGGGTCGCCTTCCTGGATATTGCGGAGATCCCCATATAGATCGACGCGGTAATCCCTCTCCGGATTCGCATTCACATAGTGGAAGTCATTCTCATTGGCACCGCAAATGCCGTTGACTACATAGCGGACGGCGTGATCGGCCAAAATCCGGATCTGTTCCGGCGCGCCGACAGGGCCGAGCGAACCGGGATCCGCCCCCATGATCGACTTGATGGCTTCCGGATCTGCCATTTCAATCGTTTCAGAACCGAGAAGATGTTTGACTTTGACTTCATTTACGTCATGATCGCCCCTGACCAGCACAATGACATATTCATCATCCGCTTTCAGCACAAGGGTCTTCAGGCATTTTTCAGGATCTGCCTTTAGAAAGTCCGCAATTTGCGCGATCGTTCTTTGCCCCGGGGTCGGAATTTTTTCGAGCGGTTTTTCCGCTTCATCCGGCTTTGTGTAAACGGTCTTCACTTCCGCCATTTCAATATTTGCCGCATAATCGGATGAGTCGGAATACGCAATGGTGTCTTCCCCGATTTCAGACAGCACCATAAACTCCTGCGTATCTTTCCCGCCGATCGCGCCCGAGTCCGCCAATACGGCGCGGAAATCCAGTTTGCACCGCGAGAATATATTGGTATAAGCCCGATACATATCCTTATACGTCTCATCAAGGCTCTCTTTGTTGGCATGGAAAGAATACGCGTCTTTCATGATGAATTCCCGTCCGCGCAGCAAGCCGAAACGCGGGCGCTTTTCATCCCGAAATTTCGTTTGAATTTGGTATAAAGAAAGCGGCAGGCGTTTATACGATTTTACTTCGTTCCGAATTAAACTTGTGATCACTTCTTCATGCGTCGGCCCGAGCGCAAAGTCCCGTTCATGCCGGTCCTTAAGGCGCATCAAATCCGGCCCGTAAGAATACCAGCGCCCCGATTCCTGCCACAATTCCGCCGGCTGGAGGGACGGCATCAGCAATTCCATGGAACCGATAGCTTCCAATTCTTCGCGGATAATCGCTTCAATTTTATGTAAGACTTTTTTCGCGAGCGGCAAATACGTATAAACACCGCTTGCAATTTGCCGTATGTAACCGGCACGGAGCAGCAGCTGATGGCTTTTCACCTCGGCTTCTGCCGGTACGTCCCGCAATGTCGGAATAAACAATTTGCTCTGTTTCATACATCGCACTCCCGTATTCATTTATTATAGATCAGTCGCGTTGATTACGTTCCTTCGTTTCTATTCCCCCGATTCAGCAAACCAGGTCCAAGGTTGGATGGTAAGAGATTGTAAATCAAAAGCCGGGCCAGGGTGCTAGAAATGCAGATTTTAAAAGGGATCCGCACGGTAAA
This sequence comes from Weizmannia agrestimuris, assembly GCF_943193165.1. Lineage (NCBI taxonomy): Bacteria > Bacillati > Bacillota > Bacilli > Caryophanales > Bacillaceae > Heyndrickxia > Weizmannia agrestimuris. Next base: position 94,335 of record NZ_CALPDC010000001.1, on the reverse strand, counting down.
AATACGAAGATTTGGCGTTGCTTGTGAAGACGAGCGGGCCAAACCGGGCTAATGGCGGATCAAAAATGCAAATCCATTTTATAACCGTCTCCGTATAGCAGGTAAGGAAGCAGGCCCTTTTGCAACAGGGCCCGCTGGAACCCCCTCGAAACCGGAAACTTTACAGGAAAAATCTTTGGATATCATTCCAGGTGACAATAATCATCAACAGCATCAGGAGCGCAAAACCGATAAAATGGACGATGCCTTCTTTTTGCCGGTCAATCGGTTTGCCCCGCAATGCTTCGATGCCGAAAAACAGCAGCCTGCCGCCATCTAAAGCCGGCAGCGGGAGCAGGTTCATAATCCCGATGTTGATGCTCAACAATCCTGCCCATTTAAACAAATAAATGATGCCCGACTTGGCGACGGTCTCTGTTGATTTGTAAATGCCGACAGGGCCTGACAGCATATCAATGGAAAAGCCGCCGCTGATCAGGTGGCCAAGCAGTTTAAAAATTTCCACCGTCCAAACGTATGTCTGTGTAATGCCGTACGTGGCTACTTTCAGCGGGGAATGGTCAACCGGGCTGGTCACGCCGATTCTCCCGATGGTCTTCCCGTCCTCTGAAATGCTTTTTGGCGTCACCGGAATGTCCATTGTTTTGCCGTTCCGTTCCACTGTAAACGTAATTTTTTCATCAGGGTGTTTTTGGATCACGTCGACAATGTCATTCCACGTCGAGATTTCGGCACCGTCAATGCTGATCACTGTATCCCCTTTATGCAGCCCGGCCTTTGCCGCAGCACTGTCCTTGACAACCGTTCCGAGCACCGGATCGGTCATCGGCACCCCCTGCACCACGGCCATAAGGGTAAAGACAAGGGCTGCCAGAACGAAATTCATGAGCGGGCCCGCAAAAATCGTGAGCGCCCGCTTCCCAAGCGATTTGGAGGCAAACTGGCGGTCCCAAGGCGCGATTTGCATTTCCATCCGGTCTTCGACAAGCACGGCATCCCTTTTCACTTTAAACGTCCGGAGGTGTTCATCATCGCCTTCTTCATAGCCTTTGATTACAAGCGCACGTTCCAGATCTGCAGATTCCGTTTCAATCATGCGCAATCCGGTATACCGGTCTTTTCCGTTCACCACGATTTTTTCAACGGCTTCGTTTTCATCGAAAAGCAGCCCAACCCGCTGGCCTGGCTTCAACTCCGGCATATCCGGGTCTTCCCCCGCCATCCGTACGTATCCGCCGATCGGAAGCAGGCGGACGGTATACTGCGTTTCGTTTTTCTTAAACGAAAGGATCTTCGGGCCGAATCCGATCGCAAATTCGCGGCATAAAATCCCGGCTTTTTTGGCAACAAAGAAATGCCCGGCTTCATGGAAAATGACAAGTGAACCAAAAATCAAAATAAAGGCTATAACTGTCGTCAAATGAATACCACCTTACTTTAAAATAGTCTCCGCCTTTTTCAGGAACTCCGGGCAAGCTCCCGCTTATATGAGCGAGGCCACATAGTCCCGCGTCTCACGGTCAACGGCCCAGATCGTTTCCAAATCAGGGTGTATAATTACATTATGCCTTGCAAGCGCCTTTTCAATCAACTGATCAATTTGCAAAAACGAAATTTTTTCCTGCAAAAAGGCATGGACCGCCACCTCATTGGCCGCATTCAGCACGGCCGGCATCGATCCGCCGGCTTTTCCGGCTTCATAGGCAAGTTTCAGGCAGTAAAAGCGTTCTTCATCCATTTTTTCAAAATGAAGCCGGCCGATTTCCGCCAAATCGAGCCGCTTTGCATCCGGTAGCGGCAACCTTTTTGGAAATCCGAGCGCATATTGAATCGGGATGCGCATATCGGGCATCCCGAGCTGCGCCTTTACGCTGCTGTCACGGAATTCGACGAGAGAGTGGATGATGCTTTCGCGGTGCAGGATAGTATCAATTTTTTCAAAGGGAAGGCCGAACAGCCAGTGTGCTTCAATGACTTCGAGCCCTTTATTCATCATTGTTGCCGAATCAACCGTGATTTTGGCGCCCATCGACCAATTCGGGTGGTTCAGCGCATCTTTTACGGTGACGGTTTCAAGCTGTTCCCTTGTATAATCACGGAAACTGCCGCCGGATGCGGTAATGATGAGCCGTTCGATCTCATCCCGGTTTTCCCCTTGCAAACATTGAAAAATGGCGGAATGCTCGCTGTCGATCGGAAGAATTTCAGTTTCGGCGCGCCTTGCTGCATCCATCACGAGGTGGCCAGCTGTGACGAGCGTTTCTTTATTGGCGATCGCAACAGTTTTCCCCGCCCGGATCGCCTCCAAAGTCGGCAACAGCCCGACACTGCCAAGCACCGCATTGACCAAAATATCCGATTCGGCATATACCGCCGTTTCGACCATCCCTTTTTCCCCGTAGAGCACAACCGGGCTGTCCCCGAATTCGGTTTTCAGCCGGGCACAGTCTTCTTTGTCAGCGACAGAGACAAGCGCCGGATGAAACTCCGAAATAATTTTCCTCGTTAAGTTGAGATTTTTCCCTGCTGAAAAGGCAGCGAGCCGGAATGCTTCCGGATGGTTCCGGATCACATCCAGCGTTTGCGTGCCAATGGAGCCCGTTGCCCCCAATAAGCTGATTTGCTTCAATGCTATCCACCTCTTTTTCTATCCCGCCATCATTTTTAAAAAATGGATAAGCGGGAGGACAAACAATAAGCTGTCGAAGCGGTCCAAAATGCCGCCGTGCCCGGGCAGGATTTTCCCTGCGTCTTTTACCCCGTAATGCCGTTTATAGGCGGATTCCACCAAATCCCCGATCTGGCCGAAAACGGAGAGGACGACCGTGGAAATCATGAGCCGCCCGAGACCGAGACCGATATCGGAAAACAAAAAAAACAGCACAGCAACAATGACCGCACACAGTACGCCGCCAAGCGCGCCTTCAACCGTTTTATTCGGGCTGATCTCCGGCCACAGCTTATGCTTTCCAAAAGCCCGTCCGATGAAATAAGCGCCGGAATCCGTTGCCCAAATGAGAAACAGGGCGTAAAAAATATAGGTTATGCCCGCATCTGGCGCATTTCTTGTTTCAATAAAATAATAAAAGCCGATGCCAACGTAGATGGCGGACAAAATGTGGAAACCCGCCTGCTCAAATGTAAACCGGTTTTTCGTCATCACCATGTAGGCAAGAAAAAGCAGCACGATCATATACACCAATTCAAGCTTTGAAAAGCCTGTTTGTGCGATGACATGCATATACTTTGATGGAAATAAAATCAGCCACAGCAGCAGGACGGAAAGGATGCCGCCAAAGGAAAAAAATGACTGTTTTCCCATCCGCAACAGCTCGTATAGCGCAACGGTCGCCATGGCATACACGAGCAGCGCAAACGGCCATCTCCCGTATACCACAAAAGGAATAAAAAAAGCTGCTGCCACGATGGCTGTAATGATTCTCTGCTTCATTCAGACTGCTCCTCACTTTTTAAACCGCCGTATCTTCGGGAACGTTTTTGATATTCTTCAATCGCACTTAAAAAATGTTCCTCATTAAAATCCGGCCATAACACATCGGTAAACACAAACTCCGTATACGCCAGCTGCCACAACATAAAATTGCTGAGCCGGATTTCCCCGCTCGTCCGGATTAAAAGGTCGGGGTCCTGCAGGCCGTGCGTCATTAAGTACTGGTGGAACACTTCCTCGGTCAGCTCGTTTTCATTCATTATACCATTTTTTACATCCATTAAAATATTTCTCACGGCGCGCATAATTTCATCCCTGCTCCCGTAGTTCAACGCAAAATTGAGAATCAGCCCGTCGTTTTGCGCCGTTTCACTGATCGCTTTATTGATGGCCCTTTGAGTATGAAGCGGGATTTTTTCTTTGCACCCCATCATCTGCACTTTCACATTTTCCGCTTTCAGCTCGGGAAGATAAGTGGATAAAAATTCTTCCGGCAGCTTCATTAAGTATTCCACTTCTAATTTTGGCCGTTTCCAGTTTTCTGTTGAAAAAGCATACAGCGTCAATACTTTGATTCCGAGCCGGTTGGCGATACGGGTAATTTTCCGGACGGTTTTCATGCCTTCGTGATGGCCGGCCACCCGCGGCAAATGGCGTTTTTTCGCCCATCTTCCGTTGCCGTCCATGATGATGGCGACATGTTCCGGGATGGCGGCAGCTTTCACTTTTTCGCCGCGGGTTGTCGTGTCGCGGCCTTCTTTATCGAAAGATTTCCATCTTTTTAAATTCATATGCACATTTGCCCTCCAAATGGTATCCGCCTGCAACTTTATGCACGGTACCGCGGCCATACGTGTTCAGTCGTTTCCGGCAAAAGTGGTATGACCTTTGTATTCCATTTGCCAACCTCTATTATAGAGAAAATGGATGCGTTTGTGTAGTTCTGTTTTTTAAACGATCCGGCCATTTGGTTTGGGGGTGTATGGAAAACCGGCTTTGTATCCCCTTTTAAACGCGTGTGTAGCCCCATTTTCCGGCAATATGACAGGATTTTAGAACCGGAACATTCCATGCTCCCGGGAAAAGCGCGCACTGATAACATAATAAAAAACTTCCATCGGCCGCTTGCCAACGGAAGTTTTTTGTCCGGCAGTCAGACTTCCATAATTTCCTGCTCTTTTGTTTTTGTCATTTTATCGATTTTTTGAATGTGCTGGTCGGTGATTCTCTGGACGTCTTCCGCGAAGCCGCGGTGCTCGTCTTCTGTAATCTCACCGTTTTTCTCCTGCTTTTTCAGCTCATCATTGGCATCGCGGCGCACGTTACGGATGGCAACTTTTGCTTCTTCCGCTTCTTTTTTGATGAGCTTCACCAGTTCTTTTCTCCGTTCTTCCGTTAAAGGCGGGATAGATAGGCGGATCACGGAACCGTCATTATTCGGCGTAAGGCCGAGATCCGATTTTAAAATGGCCCTTTCAATTTCACCCAGCACCGTTTTATCATACGGCTGGATCACCATCAGGCGCGCTTCCGGCACGGAAATGGACGCAAGCTGGTTTACAGGTGTCCTAGCGCCGTAGTAATCTATCGTGATTTTATCGAGCAGGGCCGCGTTTGCACGCCCCGCACGGATGGAGCCGAGTTCGCGCTGAAAAGCCTGGATTGCTTTTGCCATTTTATCTTTTGCAGTGTCAATGACCTGATTTGCCATCATATTTTCCCCCTAACGATTGTCCCAATGGTTTCGCCCAAGACGGCGCGTTTGATGTTTCCTTCCTCCATAATTGAGAATACTATAAGCGGGATGTCATTGTCCATACATAAAGAGGACGCGGTGGAGTCCATGACAGCGAGGCCGTCTTTGATGACATCCAGATATGAAAGCTCTTCATATTTCACAGCATCTTTGTCCAGTTTCGGATCGGCAGAATAAACACCGTCCACATTATTTTTTGCCATTAAAATGACATCGGCTTCAATTTCTGCTGCACGCAGCGCGGCGGTCGTATCGGTGGAGAAAAACGGGTTGCCCGTACCGGCGGCAAAAATAACGACACGACCCTTTTCCAGATGGCGGATGGCCCGCCTTCTGATATAAGGTTCTGCCACCTGGCGCATATCAATGGAAGTCTGCACGCGTGTTTCCACGTCGCTCTGTTCCAGGCTGTCCTGAAGGGCCATTGCATTCATGACCGTGGCGAGCATGCCCATATAATCAGCCGTTGCCCTGTCCATTCCCATCTGGCTGCCGATCTTGCCGCGCCAAATATTGCCGCCGCCGACGACAATCGCCACTTCAACGCCAAGCTCGACAATTTCTTTTACTTGCCGCGCGACGGACTGGATGACCGTCGGATGAATACCAAAGCCCTGCTCTCCAGCCAATGCCTCACCACTTAATTTCAATACGACACGTTTATATTTAGGGGTGTCCATTTTGAACCTCCAATATGGTTATGTAAAATTGCCCCGGTCCATCTTTGCCGGTAAACGGGGCGTTTTTTTTGCAAGGTTAAAATCCTGCCTTCTTTTAAAAAGAGGAACACACTGTGTTCCCCTTTTAAAACTAGTTTTTCTTCACTTGATTCATGACTTCTTCAGCAAAGTTTTCCTGGCGTTTTTCAATGCCTTCGCCGACTTCATAACGGACAAAATCTGCCACTTTTGCATTATGGGAAGCGACGAACTGCCCAACCGTTTGATCCGGATTTTTGACAAACGCCTGGTCTGCCACACAAATTTCCTCGAAGTATTTCTTCAAGCGTCCTTCCACCATTTTTTCCACAATCTTTTCCGGTTTGCCTTCGTTCAGCGCCTGTTGTTTTAATACTTCGCGTTCATGGGCCACTTCTTCTTCCGAAACCTGGTCGCGGGAGATGTATTTCGGATTCATCGCTGCAACATGAAGGGCAACGTCTTTTGCAACAGAAGCATCGGTTGTGCCTTCAAGAACAGTGAGCACACCGATACGGCCGCCCATGTGGAGGTATTCGCCGAACGCACCGTTATCCGTTTTCGTTTTCAGGGCAAAACGGCGGAGCGAAATTTTTTCACCGATTTTGGAAATCGCCTGTGTAATAAAATCATTGACAGTCGATCCGTTTGCCATTGTTGATTGTAAAGCGGCATCCAGATCGGCCGGTTTGCTTTGAAGCAAATGTTCAGCGATTTCTTTTACAAGGTTTTGGAATTCTGCATTTTTTGCAACAAAGTCTGTTTCGGCATTGACTTCGAGAATGACGGCGTGGTTGCCTTCGCTTAATACGTAAGTGGTTCCTTCTGCAGCAACGCGGTCTGCCTTTTTCGCCGCTTTTGCGATCCCTTTTTCACGAAGATAGTCCACCGCTTTTTCCATATCGCCGTTCGTTTCCGTCAGCGCTTTTTTGCAATCCATCATGCCTGCGCCGGTTTTTTCACGAAGTTCTTTCACCATTTGAGCTGTAATTGCCATCGGATTTCCTCCTTCAAGTTTATGTACGTCTCCCTAAAAAAAGGTGATAAGCACAAACCTTCTTATCACCTTTTTTATTGGGATATTTTGGGTAAGGTGCGGCCGCTGTCAAACCCCGGCCGGAAAACGGATCAGGCTTCGACAGTCGTTTCTTCCGTGCCCGCTGCTTCGCCGGATTCGGCCGGAACTTCAGCGGCACCTTCTTCGCCCTGTTTTGCTTCCACAATAGCATCCGCCATTTTGCTGGTCAAAAGTTTGACCGCACGGATCGCATCATCGTTTGCCGGAATGACATAGTCAATTTCATCCGGATCGCAGTTTGTATCCACAATCCCGATAATCGGAATGTTTAATTTTCTTGCTTCCGCTACCGCGATGCGTTCTTTGCGCGGATCGATTACAAACAATGCATCCGGCAGGTTCCGCATATCTTTAATGCCGCCAAGGAATTTCACCAAACGGTCGTGTTCTTTTTTCAACTGGACGACTTCTTTTTTCGGAAGGACATCAAATGTGCCGTCTTCTTCCATTTTTTCGATTTGTTTCAAACGGTCAATCCGTTTTTGGATCGTTTCAAAGTTGGTTAAGGTTCCGCCAAGCCAGCGGTGGTTCACGTAAAACATGCCGGAACGTTCCGCTTCATCTTTAACGGATTCCTGCGCCTGTTTTTTCGTGCCGACGAACAGAATATTTCCGCCGTTGCCTGCAAGATCTTTTACAAAGTTATAAGCTTCTTCTACTTTTTTGACCGTTTTTTGCAGGTCAATAATATAGATGCCGTTCCGTTCCGTGAAAATGTATTTTTTCATTTTCGGGTTCCAGCGGCGCGTCTGGTGGCCGAAATGGACACCGGCTTCGAGCAGTTGTTTCATTGAGATTACTGACATTTTATTTCCTCCTATGGTTTTTTTCCTCCGCCCCAATCCTTTTCAAAAGGAGACCGCTTAAAAGCAGCACCGTCCTTTAAATCATGAAGCGTGTGTGATAACACCAACGATTACTATACCATAAAAAAAAATGCGAATCAAGCATTATCCGCGTCCTGTCTGAAATTTGAGAAGCAGCTCGATTTCCGTGCGGCCTTTATTTAATTTTTGGGCAATTTCATCAACAGTATACCCGTTTTGTTGCAAATCATTCACTTTTTGCAAAAGGCTTTTTTCTTCCTGAAGCTGCCCATCGCTTTGTTCCCCTGAAATTTGCCGGGCCGCATTCCGGTACGCCCGGTTTGCGGATACCTGGATGAGCGCATCTGACTTCAGTTCCGCTGTTTCTTCTGTCTCAGGCGGCTGTTTTGTTTCCGAACCCGGCTGTCCCGTTTCCGGCCCTGCTTTTTCCGCCGGCCCGGCCTCCTTCATCCTGCCTGCTTTCATTTTTTTGATAAAAGCATCGTTTTCTTCTTTTAGCTCCATCAGGTATACGGAAAAGATGTCTTCGATTTCCTTTACCATTTTATTGACGTTCTGTTCTGCCCGGGCAAAGCGGTTTTGCCGTAAATAGAGCAGGATGATGGCAAAAATGGAGAGCGCATTAAATAGGAAAGAAAGAATGAGGAAAAAAATAACCGTTTGATTCACCCCCTCTGATTACAGCAACCGTTTTTCCAAAATATTCCGCAGTTTGTAAATGGCCTTCGAATGGATCTGGGAAATGCGGGAAGTGGAAAGCCCCATCACTTCGCCGATTTCTGTCAGCGTGCATTCTTCCTGATAAAAGAGGCCCAGCACAAGCTGCTCTTTTTCCGACAGGGCACGGATGGCCTCTGCCAGTTCCTTTACGGTTTCCTTCTTTTCCAGTTCGGATTCTGGCTGGCCATTATTCCGTTCCCCGGACACGAGCCGGGATGCCGCTTCCGGTTCATCATTGTCGGTGCCCGTTTCTTCTATTGACAGGACATTGGCAAAAAACTGTTCATTCATCGTTGTGCAGACTTCCGTTTCTTCCATGCCAAGCTCCAAAGCGACTTCTTTCGGAGAAACGGCGCGCAAGTATTTCTGCTCCAGCTTTTCAATGGCGCTTTCAATTTTTTTCGCTTTTTCTCTCGTGCCCCTTGACAGCCAGTCTTCTTTCCGCAGGCCGTCCAAAATCGCGCCGCGGATCCGAAAAGAAGCATATGTATCAAATCTCAGTTCGCGGGACGGATCAAATTTGTTTAATGAATCCAAAAGCCCGAACATGCCGAGGCTTTTTAAATCCTCTTTCGATACGTTGCGGGGAAGCCCGGCGGCAATTCTTTGGACATGGAAAGAAACAAGCGGCATATATCTTTTCACAAGGGCATTCCCGGCTTCCGGATCACGGGATTTAAGCCACAAATCCCAGTCTTTCTGCTCTTCACCCTGTATTGGCTCCTCCGCCATATCGCATCCCTCCTTGTTGCCATTGCCTTTTCCCGAAAACAAAGGGGCGGCCCTCATTATATTTCGACAGATCCCTGGTTGACCGTTCTCACGGTCAGCACGGCATTTTCCGGGTTAAATTCAATCGTGCGGCCGCTTTTCCCCCCGGTATCTTCGGCCACCAATTGAATGCGGTACTTTTTCAGTTCGTGTTTTACAGCCTCGACATTGCGCGGCCCGATCCGCATTGCTTCATTCATGGAAGAAAAAGAAAACATTTCGGCTCCGCCGGCGATTTTTGCCAACAGCCTGCTCTGGTGGCAGCCTACGCTTTTCAGCATGCCGATCAGCTCAAAAATGGCGGTATCCGCAAATTTTGCTTTATTCATATGCTCCCCGTTCTTCGCAATGAAGGATGAAGGCAGCATCACATGGGCAAGCCCGGCTGTTTTGGCCGGCAAATCGTACAGGACGACGCCAACGCATGAGCCAAGCCCGGTGGTCCTGATCAGGCCGGGAGAAGTGACAATCTTCATTTCCGCAATGCCCACTTTGACGATGTTCATTTCGCTATCCATTTAATTCAACCCTTAGCGCACGGAACAGGATTTCATAAGAATCCGGATCCGGAAAGAGGAAAAAATGCCCCTTCATATCGGAATTTTCCGCCTGCTCATCGCTCAGCACCGTATCAATCACGATGGCATAATCGCTGACCTGGGACAGTTCAATCAAACCGTAGCTGATAATGGATCCGAACATATCAATGCTGAGCGCCGGGACGGAAGGCAGCATATCCAGCTTCGTAAAATCGGAAAGCGCCGTTAAATAAGACCCCGACAAAATATTGCCCAGCTCCAGCATCGCCGACAGCCCGAGCTCCGGATAAGGCGGTTTTTCAAAAGAAAACGACGGATCCCCGATCATTTCTTTAATGAATCGTTCGCCCTGGGCAACCGGCACGATGAAAAAAATATTGCCGGGTGCATCGCCTTCAATCCGTAAAAACACGCTCACCACAACGAGCTCAGCACCGCCGATCAGATCCATGATTTCTTCAAAAGAAGCAATATGGACATCCGGAACCGTCATTTTGATTTTTTTATGCAGCAATTTGGAAAGTGCCGTTGCGGCATGCCCCGCTCCGATATTCCCGATTTCTTTTAAGACATCAAGGTGAAGATTTGTGATTTTATTTTTAATATCCATTTAAAATACCCCTATTGTAATGGCGTTAAAGTTTTTTCTAAATCAAGCAGCAGCAAAAGCCTCTGGTTTATATTCGCCACACCGGAAATAAAGTCCTCTTTGCCCGCGTTTACCACTTCCGGCTCGGGTTCCACTTTTTTTTCGTCGATATCCAGGACATCCGTCGCCTCGTCCACAAGCAGGCCCGTTTCAATCTCTCCAAACCGGACGATGATCAGCTTGCGTTCCTCCGTATCAGCGCCCGTGTCATCCTCCATGCCAAACCGTTTTTTCAGATCAATGACCGGGATAATGACACCGCGCAAATTCATCACGCCAAGTATAAAAGGAGCGGTAAGCGGCACTCTTGTAATATGCTGCAGCTTTTCAATGGCCAAAACCTGCGTAACCGGCAGGGCATACTCTTTATCATTTAACTGAAATACGATCACTTTCTCCAACGATCTCAACCTCTTTCCTGCGCAATGAAATGGGCGGCAAGCACCCTGTTTTCTATTTAATCAGCGCATTGCTGTCGATGATAAGGGCAACCTGGCCGTTTCCAAGAATGGTGGCCCCGGAAATGGCAAATACATTCGTTAAATAATTCCCTAAAGATTTTAATACGATTTCCTGCTGGCCGATAAAGGCGTCCACCACAAACGCAGCCAGTTTTTCCCCTTTCCGCACAATCAGTACGGAGACATATTCATCATTTTGCTTTGCGTCCGGAACTTCAAATATTTCATTCAAAAAGACAAGCGGCACCACTTTGCCCCGGAAATCGATCACTTTTTGGTGATGCGCTTTTAATATTTCGCCCTTCTTAATAATGGCCGTCTCTACAATAGAGGATAACGGGACAGCATATTTTTCCGTCCCGATTTCCACGAGCATGACGGAAATGATCGACAGGGTAAGCGGCAGCTGAATCGTAAAGACGGATCCGCGCCCTTCTGCGGAATGGACAGAAATCGAGCCGCCCAATGATTGAATAGTTGATTTCACCACATCCAGCCCGACACCACGGCCGGAAATATCAGATACATGGTCAGCGGTTGAAAAACCGGATTCAAAAATCAGGTTATAAATCTGGCTGTCTGTTAAACTGCCGGCTTCCTCCTTTTTGACAATGCCTTTTTCAATGCCTTTTTCCAGCACTGTTTCACGGTTAATGCCGGCGCCGTCGTCTTCGATTTCAATAAACACATGGTTGCCGCTGTGGTAAGCTTTTAACGTAATTGTCCCTGTTTCCGGCTTTCCTGCCCGCTTTCTTTCTTCCGGTTGTTCAATGCCGTGGTCGCACGAATTCCGGATCAGATGGACAAGCGGGTCGCCGATTTCATCAATGACGGTGCGGTCCAGTTCTGTTTCGGCACCGATAATGTCGAGATCCATTTTTTTGTGCAATTCTCTTGCCAGCTGGCGGACAAGCCGCGGAAAACGGTTAAACACCGTTTCGACCGGCACCATCCGCATGTTCAAAATGATCGTTTGCAAGTCGCCGGAAATTCTGGACATCCTTTCAACGGTTTCATTGAGCTCCGGATGGTTCACTTCTTTTGCAATTTGTTCGAGGCGCCCGCGGTCAATGACCAGCTCTTCAAATAGATTCAGCAGATTATCCAGCCGCTCGATGTTCACACGGATCGTCTTCGTTGTATGTTTCTGTTTTTGCGGATGCTTTTTCGCCGGTTTTTGCGGATGCTTTTCCGCTATGTCCGGTGCAGCCTGTTTTTTCTCTTCTGCTGCCGGTTTCTCCGGTTCTGCCGTTTCCAGGTGTTGTCCGCTCTCCGGTTTTGAGAGGGTCACGGTGCTTGCTTTGACATCTTCAATCTCTGATACTTTACAGATTTTTTGGCGGATCTCTTCCCTGTCCTCTTTTGAGATCAGCGTCACCTTAAATTCATTGTCGAACTGCTCTTCTTCCAGCTGGTCGGCCGGCGGATCGGAATGGATAATCTCGCCGCATTTTTCAAGGATATCAAATACCATGAATACCCGCGCCGCTTTTAAAAGGCAATCGCTGCGCAATGTTACCGTGAACTGGTAACAGCTGTACCCTTGTTCTTCTGATTGAACAATCACGGCCTGTTCGTACTGGTCAAATTCGTCTTCCTCTGTTTCCGCCTTTTCCGCTGTGGCGGCCGAAGCTTCTTTCTCCGCCTTCTTCTCTCCGGCCGAACCCTGTTCTGCCGCTTCCAGGCGGGCGATTGTCCCGCTCACATCCATTTTGCCGTCCCCGCCGTTTGCAACCGATTCCACCATCGCTTCCAGATGGTCCACCGCAGTAAAAATCACATCGATAATGTCCGGTGTTACAGACAGCTTCCCGTTCCGAATGGCATCAAGCACATTTTCCATCTTATGAGTCAGGTTGGCGAGGTCTTCATACCCCATTGTTGCCGACATCCCTTTCAATGTGTGGGCGGAACGGAAAATTTCATTGACAATTTGCAAGTCATCCGGGCTTTTTTCAAGCAGCAGCACATTTTCGTTTAACGACTGGATATGTTCCCTGCTTTCTTCAATAAACACTTCCAAGTACTGGCTCATTTCCATCTATACCACACCCTAATCACTAATAAATTTCATGATTGCCTCCGCAATTTTTTCCAGCGGCAAAACTTCATCCACCACTTTCGCGGCAATGGCACTTCTCGGCATGCCGTAAACGATGCAGCTTTCTTCCGCTTCGACAATCGCTCTTACATGCCCGCGATTCTTTAACGCGATCAAACCTTTTGTTCCGTCTGAACCCATCCCGGTCATGATGACGGCAAGTGTTTCATAGTTTTTCAGCATGCTCACCGATTCAAATGTTTTATCCACAGCCGGCCTGTGCCCGTTAACCGGCGCGGATTGCTCAAGCCGGATAAAGAGATGTGCGCCGCGCGCCTCCACGCCCATATGGAAGTCCCCGGGCGCAATATAAACCGCCCCCGGCTTGAGCATTTCGCCATCCTCGGCTTCTTTCACCCTGATGTTTGAAATGGCATTCAGCCGGCTGGCAAGCGACTTTGTAAATCCGCTTGGCATATGCTGGACAACCAGAACAGGCGCTTCCAAATTCCCGGGCAGGGAAGAAAGGACGGTTTGCAGGGCGCGCGGGCCTCCGGTCGATGTTCCGATGCAAACCAATTTTTTCCGTGCTATCCGTCCGCTTTGAACAGGATCGGACAAAGGTTGCGTGTTTTTTTCCGGTTCGCTTCCTTTACGTTTTTCCCATTTCACAAATCTGCCCCCTGTTTTTCAAAACTGTCATTCATTGCCCTGTTATTGTCATGCATGTTTAAGATTTCAACAAAAGCCCCCTCAGTTTCCGCATAAATACCGGTGCGCGCTGGCTGGGCCCGTCCGAATTGCCGGATACATAGCGGTTAAGCAATTCATCGATTCTTCTTGCAGCCGCTGAATGTGGAAATGCACTGTAAAACGGCAGCTGCCTTGATACAGCTTTTTTTACATGCGCATCTTCCGGCACAACGCCGAGAATGTTCACTTCTTTCCCTAAAAATTTCTTAACTGTAAATTGAAGCCGGTTTAACGTCAACATCCCGTCTTTTTCTTTTTCCGCCCGGTTGCAAATTAAATAAAGGGGGGCGCTGAATTGCTGCATGTAAATATATTTCATCATCGAATAAGCATCGGTAATCGCTGTCGGCTCAGGTGTTGTGACAATAAAAATATCATCAGCCGAAAGCAAAATTTTAAGGCTTGATGGCGCGGCGCCGGCACCCATATCGAAAATGATGTAATCAAAATCATACTGGAGCAGTTCGAGCTCTGTGACAAGCCTGGTTACAGCAGCTTCTTCCATCTCGACAATCTGGGCAAACCCGTTGCCGGCAGAAATATAAGAAATACCGGCCGGCCCGTCGCATATCATTTGGGCAAGTGGGATATTCCGGTTGATAAAGTCCGAGATCGTGTATGGTGCGTCAAGCCCGAGAAGGACGTGGATATTGCCCATGCCGACATCCAGGTCAAATAAAAGGACTTTTTTTCCCCTTTCTGCAAGTGCCATTGCCAAATTGACCGAGATGTTGGACTTCCCGACGCCGCCCTTTCCACTTGCGACTGCAAGCGTTTTTGCCGGAATCCCGTGTTGCATTTTTAACTTTGCGCGCAGCTGTTCTGCCTGGTCTCTCATTTGTCGTTCTCCCCAAATACGTATTCGGCAAAAATACCGGGGGTTGCCTCGAGCATATCATCAGGGACATCCTGGCCGTTTGTCACATAAGCACAGCCTTTTCCATACTGTTCCATTAAATTGATCGCAGCGCCGTAAGTGGATGTCTCATCCAGCTTGGTGAAAATAAACCGGTCAATCCTGATGCTTTGAAAACTGTCAAAAACGGCTTTCATATCTTTCTCTTTCATCGTTAACGACAACGTCAGAAAGGTTTCCATTTCCGCATGAAAATCGATGAGTCCTGAAAGCTCGCGGACATATTGCAGCTCCCTGTAATTCCGGCCGGCGGTATCGATAAAAACACGGTCAAAATCGGAAAATTTTTCGATCGCTTTTTTGAAATCGGACAATTTATAGACCACTTCGAGCGGCACATTCAGCAGGTTTGCATACGTTTTTAATTGTTCAATCGCTGCAATCCGATACGTATCCGTTGTAATGAAAGCAATTTTTTCTTTTTTTTCGAGCACGGCCTGTGCAGCCATTTTGGCGAGTGTCGTCGTTTTGCCGACACCGGTTGGGCCGATCAGGTTCACGTACTTTTTCTGGCTCCCCCCGTATGTCAAATGGGCGAGCTTTTTTTGAAGCAGTGCCTTCGCCTGCTTTAAAATTTCGTTTTCCGTCAGATTGCCGTTTGCTTTCTCCCATTCTTCATACAGGGCATCTCCGATCACAACCAGCAGCGATTCATCCAGCCCTTGCTGCAAACCTGTGTTTAATCGTTTTTGAATCGGCAGTGGATACTTTTGGTAAGCGGGATTCCCAAATTTCGACACTTCCTGGACCACTTTTTTCAGCGCTGCGATTTCTTTTTGCAGGCTTTCTTTTTCTGAACGGACGGAGGCATCCGGTGCGCGCGCAGGTTTTTCACCACGGGCAGGGGCCGTTTGTACCGGACTGTTTTTCCCGGCATCCGGGTCAACGGCTGCAATTACTTCGATGTTCCGCTTTTTCATAAATCCAAGAAAGCCTTTGTGCTGGACCACTTTTGAATTTAAAATGACGGCCTGGTCCCCAAGCTCAAGACGGATCTGTTTCATTGCTTCAGACATATTGGGCGCCATAAACTTTTTAATTTTCATTCTATGTTCACCAGCCCTGTGCTTTGTACCTCAACGTTTGCTTCCAGTTCATTATAGGAAAGAACCGACACCTGAGGAAAGAACCGTTCAATCATTTGCCGCAAATACATGCGGATGGCAGGCGAACAAAGGATGACCGCGGAACTGCCGGTAAGCGATACCCTCTCAACCTGCTGTGCAACGGATTCCACAATTTTTTGCGACACGGACGGGTCCAGGGAAAGATAATTGCCATGTTCCGTACGCTGGATGCCATCCGCAATCAATTTCTCTACTTTCCCCGAAACGGTGATGACTTTTAATTGCCCGTCTTGCGCATATTGCGCCGTAATTTGCCGCGCGAGACTTTGGCGGGCGTATTCCGTCAGCAAATCGGTATCTGTTGTTAATTTACCATAGTCGGCTAACGTTTCAAAGATAATCGGCAGTTTTCGGATGGAAACATTTTCTTTCAAAAGATTCGCCAGCACTTTTTGGATCTCGCCGACGGACAACGGGTTCGGTGTTACCTCTTCCACAAGCACCGGGTACGACTCTTTCAAATGGTCAATCAACGCTTTTGTTTCCTGCCTTCCGAGCAGCATATACGCGTTTTGCCGGATCGTTTCCGTAATATGGGTCGAGACAACCGTCGGGGGGTCCACGACCGTATAGCCCATCATTTCCGCCTGTTCTTTTTGTTCTTCCGTCACCCATTTTGCCGGCATTCCGAAAGCCGGCTCGACCGTCTCAATACCTTCAACGGAGCCGTCATCTTCGCCGGGCGCCATCGCTAAATAATGGTCGAGAAGAAGCTCGCCTTTGGCAAGTTCATTCCCGTTAATTTTCAACCGGTACTCATTCGGCTCAAGCTGGATATTATCGCGGATCCGGACAACCGGAATGACAATGCCGAGTTCGATGGCGAGCTGCCTGCGGATCATGACAATCCTGTCAAGCAAATCGCCCCCCTGGTTGACATCCACAAGCGGGATCAGGCCGTAGCCGAATTCGAATTCGATCGGGTCAATATCGAGCAGGCTCATGACGCTTTCCGGGCTTTTCAATTCCTCAGGCTGGAGTTCTTCCGCTTTCTCCGCGCTTTCCTGTTCCGTCTTTTTCGGGACTTGCTGGAGCCGGAAACCGCCGATGAACAGCGCCGCTGCCACCGTCATGGTTAAAAAATCATTAATCGGCGTAAACAAGCCGAGCAGAAAGATCGTGCCGCCCGCGACATATAGCATTTTGGGATAGGACAGCATCTGCGCCATTACGTCCTGGCCAAGATTGCCGTCTGATGCCGCCCTCGTGACCACGATCCCGGTTGCTGTCGAAATGAGCAGAGCCGGCACCTGGCTGACAATGCCGTCGCCAACGGTCATCAGCGAAAACTGGCTCGCGGCATCACTAATGGAGAGGCCGAGCTGGGTCATGCCGATAATGATCCCGAAGATAAGATTAATGAGAACGATAATGATGCTGGCAATCGCATCGCCCTTGACAAATTTGCTGGCACCGTCCATCGCGCCGTAAAAGTCTGCTTCCCGGCTGACTTTTTCCCGGCGAGCGCGCGCCTCCTGATCGGATATCATGCCGGCATTCAAGTCCGCATCAATGCTCATTTGCTTGCCCGGCATCGCATCGAGCGTGAACCGGGCCGCGACTTCAGCCACCCGTTCAGCGCCTTTTGTAATCACAATAAATTGGATAATAATCAAAATCGTAAAGACGACTAGCCCGACGACGATGTTGCCGCCGACAACGAACGATCCGAACGTCTCAATGACCCCGCCGGCATTGCCGGTGGAAAGGATCGAGCGGGTGGTTGAGATATTCAGCCCGAGCCGGAATAAGGTTAAAATGAGCAGCAATGACGGAAAGACGGAAAACTGAAGCGGCTCTTTCATATTCATTGAGATTAAAAGTACCATCAATGCAAGAGAAATATTACATATAATTAAAAAGCTCAATGCCCATGTCGGAAAAGGGATAATTAGCATAGTGACGATTAAAATGACACCTGCGATCACGGGAATATCTCTCAAATCTCTTGCACTCATACGGTTTCTCTCCTAACTTGCATGAAAAAGCTTAAATTTTATGCTTGATTTTGTATACGTACGCCAAAATTTCCGCTACTGCTTTAAAAAACTGTTCCGGAATGCGTCCGCCAACTTCCACCTGCTCATAAAGCGCCCTTGCCAGCGGCCTGTTTTCCAGCATGACAATGTCATGCTCTTTTGCGATCGATTTGATTTTTTGGGCAAGGAAGTCCGCTCCTTTTGCCACAACGATGGGCGCATCGCTCTTTGTTTCATCGTAGCGGAGGCAGACGGCAAAATGCGTTGGGTTCGTAATGACGACATCGGCGTTCGGCACTTCCTGCATCATTCTCCGCATCGCCATTTCGCGTTGCTTTTGCCTGATTTTTGATTTAATCAGCGGGTCGCCTTCCATATTTTTAAATTCTTCCTTGATTTCCTGCTTGGACATCCGGATATTTTTTTCAAAATCGAAACGCTGGTACAAGTAATCAAGAACGGCGAGCACAAACAGGGCAACAGAAGCGCTGATGCCGGTTATGGCGGCGAGATGCCCGACTGCAGCCAGCGTATCGCCCGCGCTTTTAAACGGCAGGCCTGAAATATCCTGGATATTGGCCCAAATGACGTAAAAAGCAACAACGCCGACCACCGCCATTTTTAAAACGGATTTTAACAATTCCACAAGCGCCCGGATCGAAAAAATCCGTTTTAATCCGGCGACGGGATTGATTTTGTTTATATTCGGTTTCAGCCCTTCACCGGTAAAAAGGAGGCCGGTTTGGGCCACATTTCCGACCACGCCGGCCAAAAGGGCAACGGCCATAACCGGCAAAAGCATCGAAGCCAGCTGTTTCATGACGCCGGTCATCAATTTGCCAACGCTTTGCTCCGTGACATCCTGCAGCATATATTTTGAAAAAGCCTGGCGAAAGAGTGCCATCATCGGGCTTCCGATCGAGGAGGCCCCGAAATACAAGAACAGAAACACCGCAAGAAGCATGACAGCCGTTACGATATCCTGGCTTTTGGCTGTCTGCCCCTTTTTGCGGGCATCACGCCGCTTTTTCGGCGTTGCCTTTTCTGTTTTCTCCCCTGCGAAAAACTGCAAATCGAGTGAGAGGTGCTTCAAACGGATCCCCCCAACAGTGCCATACAATTCCGCATCGCAACAAACATCCATTCAAACAAATGTTCAACCGCGATATAAATCGTGCCCATTGCCACCGCCAGCGCGATCAAACTAACGGCAATTTTGACCGGAAAGCCGACCACAAAAATATTAAGCTGCGGTACGGTCCGGGCGATGATGCCAAGCGCAATGTCCGTTAAAAACAGGACGGCGACAACAGGTGCCGACATTTGAAAAGCGACGAGAAACACACGGGCCAAAAGGGTTGCCAAATATTTTGCGAGATTGAAAGACCCGAGATGGACCCATGCCTGATCGAGCGGGATAAACGAATAGCTGTAATAAATCCCGTCCAAAAGCAGGTGGTGCCCGTTCAGGGAAAGCAATAAAAGCAGCGCAAAACTGTACAAATATTCCCCGGTAAGCGGCGTTTGCGCCCCTGATTGCGGATCAATCACATTGGCCATGGAAAACCCTGCCTGAAAATCGATAAACGTACCGGCCAATTGCACGGCCGACAAAATGAAATAGGCTACAAAGCCAAGCAGCAGGCCGACAAGTGCTTCTTTAATCATCAGCATAAAATAGGCGCCATCCATGGTGAACGGTTTGGCATGGATCGTGTATGTCACAAGGACGGACAAAAAGAAGCCAAGGCCGATCCGGAACCGGGCCGGTACGCTCCTGTGGGAAAATAACGGCATCATGATAAAAAAAGTGGTGACCCTAATGAAAACGAGTAAAAATATACTGAATGACGGAATCAGTTCATCCATATGTTAACCTATATATTGTGTTAAATTGGATAAAATTTCTTTTGTGTATGTAAGCATGTGGCTTAGCATCCACGGGCCAAGCAGTACAAGGCCGAGCAGCACCGCAACAATTTTCGGGACAAATGCCAGCGTCTGTTCCTGGATTTGCGTTGCAGCCTGGAAGATACTGACAATCATACCGACGACAAGCGCAATCAATAAAAGCGGACCGCAGACCATAAAGGTCACCATGATGCCTTTTTCGGCCAGTGAAATGACCATTTCCTCACTCAATCCATTCACCTTCTTTAAAAACTTTCAAGCAGCGACTTCACAACAAGATACCATCCGTCCACGAGCACAAACAGTAAGATTTTAAAAGGCAGCGAGATCATCACAGGCGGCAGCATCATCATTCCCATCGACATCAGGACACTTGCCACGACCATATCGATGACAAGAAAAGGAATGAAAATCATGAAGCCCATTTGAAAAGCCGTCTTTAATTCGCTGATTGTAAATGCCGGAACAAGGGTTGTCATTGGAATATCCTGCACCGACTTAGGCTGCTTTTTATGGGCATAATCCAAAAACAGCTGCAAGTCTTTCTGCCGGGTCTCTTTCGCCATAAATTCCTTAAACGGCTTCTGGGCTTTGTCATAAGCCTCTTCCAGCGTCAGTTTATCATGGAACAACGGCGTGAGCGCCTGTTTATTTACCTGTTGAAACGTCGGAGCCATGATAAAAAACGTCAGAAACAGCGCAAGGCCTACGATCACCTGATTCGGTGGGGCTGTCTGCGTGCCGAGCGAAGTCCGGACAAAAGACAGGACAATGACAATCCGCGTAAAAGAAGTCAATAGGATTAAAATGCTCGGTGCCAATGAAAGAACGGTCATAAGCAAAAGGATTTTGACCGAAAGGGAAACGGTATCGCCGGATGTGCTGCTTAATGTATTCAACAACTCATTCATCGTTCTGTTTCTCCTTCTCCCTTTGTTCCAGTTCTTTCATCGCCTGCGCCCGCTCCTCCCTGATCGCGCTAATTTGCGACTTCAGCAAATGCCCGAACGGGGTTGCTTCTGTTTTTGCCCCAGTTTCCCTGTTTTTCACCGCTTTTATGAGCCTTGTCGCAATATCGCGCGGTTCCAGTTGCTGCTCGAGCTTTTGATTGTACTGGTCAACGAACTGCCTGACCTCTTCCTCGTCATCAATTTCTTTGACAAGCTGCACATCGTCCCCGACACCTAAAATAAGAATCCTGTCGCCCGCTTTTACAATTTGCAGCGACTTATTTCCGCCCAAAGGCGTGCCGCCGAAATTCTGTATCATTTTACTGCTTTGATAGGCATGGCTTCTTTTGTTGACAAATTTTAAAACAAAGTATAGTAAACAAATCACGAAAATAAGTGCGAGGATCATCCGCGCAATATCCCCGAAGGTTACCGCCGGATTTGCCGTTTCCGATTGTGTAGCCTGGCTTTCGGATTTTCCGTCCGTTTGTTTTTGACACTGTTTCGGATGGTCGATACATTCTTTCACATTTCCGTTAAAAGAAGCCGCGAGGGCATTGCCGGGTGCCGAAAACCCGTACAGCAGGCACAGCAGAATCCCAAACAGCAAAAGCCCCTTCGTCACTTGGCTTTGCAAATCATTGTCACCTTCCTGGCATCGTCAGCCGAGCGTTTTTTGGATGGCCTCAATTACACGGTCAGCTTGGAACGGTTTGACGATAAAGTCTTTTGCACCGGCCTGGATGGCATCAATGACCATCGCCTGCTGGCCCATTGCCGAACACATGATGACTTTTGCATCCGGGTCGATTTTTTTAATTTCCTTCAGCGCGCTGATCCCGTCCACTTCCGGCATTGTAATATCCATTGTCACAAGATCCGGCCGGTGTTCCTTATATTTTTCGATTGCTTGTGCGCCGTCTCCCGCTTCAGCGACAACGTCATATCCGTTTTTTGTCAGAATGTCTTTAATCATCATGCGCATAAACGCAGCGTCATCTACAATCAAAATTTTCTTTGCCATTTGGATCTTCCCCCATTATCTCAGTTTTTTCAGCCGGTCTTTCTGGCTCACGATATCTGTCACACGCACACCGAAGTTCTCATCAATCACCACCACTTCCCCGATGGCGATTAACTGATGGTTGATGAGAATATCCACGGGTTCTCCGGCAAGCTTGTCCAGTTCTACAATGGAGCCTGCGCCCATTTCAAGAATTTCCCTTACTGTTTTCGATGTCCTGCCCAATTCAACGGTCACTTCAAGCGGAATGTCAAGGAGCATGTCCAGATTTTTCGTTTCCACGCGCGGCGCTGTTTCTTCAAAACTCGTAAAAACAGCCGGCTGCACATTTTGGTGCGTCTCCTGTTTTGCTGCATTTTGAGCAGGCTCAGCCGGTTTTTCCGCAGCATGGCCGCGCATATTTTGATCCGGCTGCTTTTCCTCTGCTTTTTTTTCAGCTTCGGCGGGTTGTTCAGGATGAATGAGATCGCGCGCCAGTTTTTTCGCAAACGAAAGCGGCAACAGCTGCATGATCTGCGAATCGATTAATGACCCGATCATAATCCGGAACGAGACTTTCACAAGCAAATCCTGGTCCGGAAGCTTGTCCGTGCCTTCGCCTTCCAAAATATTTAAAAGTGAAACGGCCGGCGGGGAAATATCGATTCTTTTATTAAAAACCGTAGACATCGAGGTAGCGGCAGAACCCATCATCTGATTCATCGCTTCCTGTACCGCGCTCAAATGGATCTCATCCAGTTCGCTGCTCGGATTTTCGCCGGTTCCGCCCAGCATCAAGTCGGCAATAATGGCGGCATCGGATTGTTTAATGACGAGCACATTCACGCCGGAAAAGCCCTCCGTGTATTTCACCTGAATGGCCACGTAAGGATGCGGAAATTCATCCGCCAGTTTGTCGTGCCGGACAATGCTGACCTCAGGCGTTGTAATTTCAACTTTTTGTGAAAGCAGGGTGGACAATGCCGTCGCAGAGCTCCCGAACGAAATGTTACCAATTTCCCCAAGCGCATCCCTTTCCATGGAATCGAGATAATCTTCCACACGGAGGGAATCTTTGGCGCTTGCGTCTTCCAGATTTGCAGTGCCGTTAAGAAGGGCATCAATTTCTTCTTGCGACAGCATATCATCGCTCATACTGTTCTTCTTCCCCTTCCTCTATGATATCAAGGATTTGGACAGCCATTTTAGTGCCTTGCTTGCCCGGCTGCCCAATGAATTTCGGAATTTTATCCACCTTGACAACCAACGGCTCTTCAATGGTTTGGTTCAGCCGTATACAGTCGCCAATTTCCAGATTCAGAAAATCTTCAATTTTTATTGTTGCCGTCCCCAGTTCGGCGGTGAGCGGCACTTTTGCCTCCTTAATGCCTTCTTCGAGCAGGCGGATATTATTCGGGTCCGGTTCCTTTCCGGCGTGCTGCATCCAATAATGCCCGGACAATTTCGGCATCATCGGGTCAAGCACCACTTGCGGCAGGCATAAATTGATCATGCCGCTTGTATCGCCGATGGTCGTGTTGAGAGAAATGACGACCACGGTTTCATTCGGAGAAATCATCTGCAGAAACTGCGGATTGACTTCCAGTTCAGTCAGAAAGGGATTGATTTCGATGATCTCGCTCCACGCTTCCTTTAACTGGTCGATGGTCTGGTCAAAAATTCTCGTCATGATTTTCTTTTCAATCTCAGTGAGTTTGTCAATTTTATTGATGCTTTCCCCGTACCCTCCCAACACACGATCCATCATCGTATAGGCAATGTTCGGGTTAATTTCCATAATAATATTCCCGTCAAGCGGGGGAACTTCATAAACCGTCAAAAGCGTCATTTTCGGTATCGAACGGATAAATTCCTCATACGGAATCTGGTCAGCCGATGCAACGGAAATCTGCACGTAAGTCCGGAGCTGGGCAGATAAAAAGGTTGTCAGAATCCTTGAGAAGTTTTCATGAATTCTTGTCAGGCTTCTGATCTGGTCTTTTGAAAACCGGAGTGCCCGCTTGAAATCATATACTTTGACTTTCCGGGTTTCCTCTTTTTTTATTTCCTCCGCGTTCATTTCCCCCGTTGACAGGGCGGATAGCAGCGCATCAATTTCAGACTGCGATAAAATATCTTCCGGCAAGTTTACCCACCCCCCTTGTTTACATACAGGCACAGGGGCCGGACTGCCTGCTGCGGCACTGCCTGTTTGCTGCACTCTGCCTTTATTGCTTCAACAGGCGGCATACTTTTATTGGATAACAAAGGAAGTAATATATACATTTACAACTTCGCCGTCCTGCATCATTTTATTTAACCGGTTTTTTATGTCTGTTTTGAACTTTTGTTTCCCCTTTTCAGCTTGCAAATCCTGCATGTTCATATTTGACAGCTCGTCAATCATAATGTCTTTGATTTGAAAATCTCTTTTTGTCAGTTCATCTTTTGCTTTTTTATTGTTTCCTTCAATTTTGATGGCAATCTGGACGATGTGGTTGTCTTTCAGATTGGTTGTCATCGTGTCAATGTCCACGGAAGAATCGACAACTTCATCAATGTTTGGCCCTTTTGCCTTTGTTGCCTCGTTCGATTTATAGATGACGATGATGGTGATGATGCCGGCCAGTAAAATGACGGAAATCATCACAAGCATGATCCGCACCATTTTATTCATTCCGGCCCCTCCTCCCCGGTATTTCTTCCAAGCAAAGAAACAGACCGGAAAAAGGCGGTCACTTTTTGCTCGATTTCTTTGCTCGACTCCCTAACAATATAAGCGTGTCCGTTTGTCAGGATGATTCTTGTATCCGGCATGCTTTCCACCGTTTCAATATGAATAGCGTTTATCCAGAATGCCCTGCCGTTTAATTTTGTCACTTCAATCACATTATGCGGGCCGGGGCTAGAGCCCTGGCCCCCTTCCCCCTATCGTTTCAGATTGACAAGTTCCTGCAGAATTTCATCGGATGTCGTAATAATTCTTGTATTCGCCTGAAACCCGCGTTCTGCTACGATCATATTGGTCAACTCTTCCGACAGGTCGACATTGGACATTTCGAGATAGCCGGATTTGATTGTGCCTGCACCGTCTTGTCCCGGCTGGCTTACTGTGACCGTCCCCGCATTGGAATTCGTTGTGGTATATAAATTGCCGCCGACTTTTGTCAGCCCGGCAGGATTCTGGAAAGTGGCAATGCTGATTGTTCCAATTGTATTGCCATCCTGATCGGTAATGGTTCCGTCTGTTGCGACTGAAAAGCTTTTGACATTTGCGCCAAGGGTGATGGCTTGTCCATTTGTACCCAGCACAGTAAAACCTTCTGAATTGACGAGTCTTCTGTTATTATCAAAGTAAAAATTGCCGGCACGCGTATAGTACGTGTTGTTGCCATCTGCTACTCTGAAGTACCCGTCTCCAGTAATCGCAAAGTCAAGGGGACGCCCCGTTGATTCCGGACTTCCTGAAGTATCAACGGTATCAATTGAACCGATCTGAGACCCAAGGCCTACCTGCTGGGCGCTTGTGCCGGGCGTCGCGCTGGCTAGCGTCTGGCTGATTGCATCTTTAAACGTCACACGCCCTTTTTTGTACCCGTAAGTATTCACATTTGCGATGTTGTTTCCGATTGTATCAAGTTCTGTTTGAAAGTTTTTCATGCCGCTTACGCCTGAATATAATGAACGTAACATTGCATTAACCCCTCTCCATTTTTGTTTTCAGCTGCGTCTGTCATTCGGCAGCTGCGGCCTTCCTTCCGGTCCGGCCGGTGATTCTAAAATGATGGCGCCGTTAATATTGCTGAAAATTTGGGAACCGGCTTCACTCCGGTCCATTGCAGTAATCACGGTTGCATTTTTTGCACTGACGATCAGCGCGGCATCATCTGCCAGAACCAGTGTCTCATCCAGCCCTTTTTGCTTTGCCTCCGCCACCTTTTCGCTGATCTGCTTCCAGGTGGAATCGTCGAGTTCAATCCCCCGTTCCTGCAGCCTTTCGCCGGCGTGTTTGCTGATTTTTAATGTGGCTGGTTCAGACTGCCCGGACAATGCCTGCTTGAAATAATCCGAAAAATGGCCGGTTTGGTTCTTCCCCTGGCCGGATTCTCGCGTTCCATTAAGAGAACGCACAGGCGTGGTTCGCTGCAATGGAATGGACGGATAGGATTGATCCATTCAATCACTTCCTAGTTTGCAATTTTCGTAAGCTGCCCGCTTGCGGCTTTTTGCCCGTTATCAAGTGTAAAGATGAGGCTGCCGTTTTGGATGGAAACGGCACTGACCGAAGCTGTTTCTTCTTTTCCGGCATTATTTGTATAGGCCACTTTTTTTCCAATCAAATGGCTTGCCTGAATCAATGCTGCTTCATTTGAAGTGTTGCTATTGATCCCTGTCATATCGGAAGAACTGATTTTCGTTCCGTCATCCAGCGTGAAGGTAACTGCATTGTCATCCCCAAACGAAATGCCGGTAATCGTCCCGGTTCCCGACTTAACGGATGCTGTTCCGTCATCTGCTGTTTCCGTTTTTTCCCAGGAAACCGTTCTCCCGATATATTGTGTATACGCAATTTGCTGCGATTGCTGCGAAAGTTTGATCAGATTGTCGATATCGTTTTTCAGATTGGTCATTTGCTCCAATGAAGAGAACTGCGCCATTTGTGAGACAAATTGCGTGTCGTCCATTGGCTTGGTCGGATCCTGGTTTTGAAGTTGGGCAATCAATATTTTCAAAAAAGCATCTTTATCCAACGTCTTACTCCCCGTACGCGTGCTGGTAGCTGTATTTTGATTGCTTAACAGCAGGCTTGGGTCAATAATAGAAGTCAAAGTCATTTCACCTACGCTTCCGCATCAATCATATTGTTTTCGAGCATGGCCGAGAAATGTCCCGGTTCCGGGTTTTCCCGACGTTTTTGCTGCTGTTGCCGTTGTTCGCGGCCCCCGCTGTCCCCGGGCTGGCCGTGGGCGGTTTGTGCCGCTGTGTCACGGTATTCAATATCCATTTTTGTTAACTGGACCTGCTGGCCTGCCAAAGCATGTTTAAGCTGCTGCAGCTGGGAATCAAGCAAATCTTTTGCCGCACCAGTGTCTGTCAGTATCTTTGCTGCCAGTTTTCCGTCCTGCTCAAGCAATTCCACGCGCAAAGAACCGAGGTTTTCAGGTTCAAGCCGGATCAACAGCCTGTTTGCGCCTTTATGGCTGGAATAGGCCGCCTTTTGAATGATATTGGCGAATTCCTGGACAAACTGCCGGTACGAAACCGGATTATGTTTTTCGCCGGTGTAAAGGACGAGCTGTTCCACTTTGCCCGAGAGTGAAAATGCCGGGGCTGTATTGCCGTTCCCGTTTATTTCTTCTGCTGCTTGAAGATGGCTGCTGTTATGCGCAACAGGGCTTCTTTTTCCGGTTTCCCATCCGTTTGCCAATCCATCTTCGGTGCTATCGTTTCCGGATTGTCCTGTCTGCTGGATTTCCCGGGAAAAATCCAATGCGGCATGCCGGCTGCTGTCTTCTAGTTTTCCGTTTTCCTGCTGGGGACCCGCATTTTGGCCTGGCACAGCAATCCGGCCATTTTCACCAGCTGTTGCCTGCGTCTTCACCCTGCCGTTGCTTCCCGGTATCCCGTCTTCCATGAGCTCAATATGCTGGCTTGCAGTGGCCTGCACCTCATCAGCCGTTGCTTTTAGTGCCTTGAGCTGGCTGCCATCTGCAGGCTGCCCGGTATTTGCCTCTGGATGGGCGGTCGTTTGCACACTGGGCGCCTGATTTTGCAATGGCCCGCCTGTCCTGCTTTCACTTGGCGCATTGCCCCGAATCGCTGCTTTGCCATTTTGCGCGTCCGCTCCTGAAGTACCCGCCTGCAGCGGTTTTGCAGCCGGATTCCCAGCATTTTCATCCGCGGCGACGGATTCTGCTGCCAGACTAAACGGCACCCCTTCCTGCCGGGATGAGCGGCCATCCTTTGATAAGGCTTCCGTCACTTCATTGTTGTCTGTTTGTAGCAGTGCTGTTCCGGTGGTGCCCGTGCCTGCAGCAGCCGGTTCGCTTCTTTCATTTGCCGGCAATACCGCTTCGTTCATTTCCGGAATCGCCCCATTTGCAGAAACTGGGCCGTTTTGAAGCAATACCTGGTTACTTTCCCGTCCATTTTGCGCCGAGTTGGCATGATCCGGATTGGAAGCCATTCCTAGAGCCGCGGCAGCTGGAGATAAAGGAAGAACAGGTGCTTTTTTAAACAGCGATGGATCCGCCTTTCCGCCGGATAAATGCAAATAAGCAGTTTTTAATATTTCTTCTTTTACGGCAATGCCCGGCTGTTGCGGCGCGCTTGAAACCGTCTGCCCCGCGTTTAGCGCATCTGCTGAAATGGCCTTGAGAAAACGGCCGATTTTTTCGGACAACTGGGCTAATTGTTCCGTTGTCTGCATCATGTTGATGCCTGCTGCTGTATTTTCGGGAAACGTTTTTAGAACAGCCCCCACCTGCCTGAGCAATGTTTCCGCATCTTCAAGTCCGAGCTTTATTAAAGACGGGACTGGCATGGAGGCGAGCATTTGCGCCATATTCATGATGGCAGCTGCGGCATCGCCTGTTTCGATGGCCGTTTTTGTTTCTTGTATCTTTTTTTTGCTGTTTTCGTCTTCAGCGCCGGCAAACCGCACCAGCCGGTTGAAAAGAGCGGAAATGGTCTGCATATCAGCCCCTTCTTCCTGGCTTCCATCTTCTCTAGCCTGTTCCGTTGCCCCGGCCTTTTCCGTTAAAACCGCGACAATCCTTTGTTGAAGCTTTTGGCAAACATCCACTGCCTCCTCGTTTTCCGGCATCCGGCCGCTGTCCTGGCCGGCAAGGCTCAATTGCTGAAAAAACCCGGATGGCTGCGTCTGCAGCTGTGCGCCAGCCGTTTGCGTACTTGGCGGAGAAAATGGTACAGCCTGAAGAGCCGAATTTACATTCATGTTTTCACCTCCTTTCAAGTTTAATGGATGGCTTATGATCCTGTACGCCCGAGCATTTGGGTGTATTTTGCTGCTTTATCGGCACTCATTTTTTCAAGGACGTTCGCCAATGTTTCCGAACTGAGCTGGGAAAGGATCCCCGTTGCTTCCTGATCGCTCATTTTTTGAATAATGGCAGCCGCATTTTCCGGATTCATATTTTCATAGGTGCTTGCGATTTCTTTTAATTTTTTCTGATTGGCTGCCTGTTGTTGCTGGGCTTTCTTCAATTGCTGCTTCAGATCAGAGACGGTTTGTTTCATTTTCAAATTGTTCTGTTGGCTTTTGTCCAGTTCGGATTGCAGCTTGCTGATTTCTTTGTCTTTTTCTGACGCCTGTTTTTGTAAAGAACGGATCTGGCTTTTATACTGTGTTTCACTGAACGTGCCGCTTTGCTTCTTCCCTTTTTCATTCCCGCCTGTGCCAAATATCCCGGTCACCTGATGGGCGAGGCCCGATGCTTTACTGATCACATTGACACCCGAGATAGTAGCGATAATGATCGCCATCGCGGTGGCAAACAGTAGCGGAATCAGGATCACGTAAAAAAACCACTGCAGTTTACCGCCTTTTTTTTCTTCTGCTGCTGTCTCGATTTCTTCCATTTGTTTGCGCATAACATCACCCGGTTTTCAGGCTTTAGTGATAAAAAGTCTGGGTTGAAATTTCATCTGCCTGCTTTTCTTCCTGTATTTTCAGTTTCATCAGAAAACGGCCATAATCTTTGTCTTTCAGTTTTTCGTATTTTTTGACTTCTATATTTTTCTCCTGCAGTTTCTGCTGATGCCAGTTCATCCGGTTTCGTGCATTCATGACGAGGCTCTGATAATAATGGATTGATTTTTCAATATCATCAATAAACCGCCGGTAATGCCGGATTTCCTGGACGGAAAGGCCCGCTTTCATTTTTTCAGCCTGGTGGGCTTCCAGGTCTTCTTTCTTTTTCAAAAGCGCGTACAGCTCCCGGGCCACATTTTCAAATGCCTGTACCGCATTTTTGTATGCACTGAGCGCCTCGTCTTTTTCCTTTTCTTTGACATCAAGGATTTTCTCGAATTTATAATGATAATTCATGCCCACTCACCCGTTTCCGCAAGTCCGATTAAAGCCCGGATACTGCTTTCCATACTATAGGTTTCGTCGGTGCTTTGTTTGATAAAAGAAACGATTTTCGGATAGCGTTCGATCGCTTCATCAATTTCTTTTGATGCGCCCGGTTTATAAGCGCCGATATTGATCAGGTCCTCTGAATTCAAATAAGTGCTTAACTGTTCGCGAATCTTTTCTGCGGCTTTTTTGTGTGCAGGACTGGCAAGTTGGCTCATCAGTCGGCTAACGCTTTTTAAAATATTGATAGCCGGGTATTGCCCTTTATTTGCCAAATCCCTGTCCAGAACAAAATGCCCGTCTAAAATGCCGCGCACCGTATCGGCAATCGGTTCATTCAAATCATCCCCGTCGACAAGCACGGTGTAGATCCCGGTAATCGTGCCGGACTCATTTGTTCCGGTCCTTTCCAAAAGTTTCGGCAAAATCGCGAAAACGGACGGGGTATATCCTTTTGTAGCCGGCGGTTCCCCCGTTGCCAGTCCGACTTCACGCTGGGCCATCGCGACCCGGGTAACCGAGTCCATCATAAACATGACATTTAGCCCCTGGTCCCTGAAATATTCCGCTATCGCTGTTGCTGTATAGGCGCCTTTAATCCGCATCAATGCCGGCTGGTCGCTTGTTGCCACGACAACAATGGACTTTTTTAAACCTTCAGGGCCGAGATCTTGTTCAATAAATTCCCTTACTTCCCTGCCCCGCTCCCCGATTAGGGCGATCACATTCAGATCGGCATTTGTGTTGCGTGCAATCATGCCGAGCAGGGTGCTTTTGCCGACGCCGCTTCCAGCAAATATGCCGATCCGCTGGCCTTTTCCAACCGTCAGCAGACTGTCGATCGCGCGGACGCCAAGCTCAATCGGTTCCCTGATCGGCGGGCGCTTGAGCGGGTTGGGGGGCGTCCGGTCGATCGGAATCGGTTTTAGGCCGGCGGGAAGCGGGGAATGGTCGAGCGGCACGCCCAAAGGATCAATGACTTTCCCCAACAGCCGTGGGCCTGCTTTCACCCGCATCGGTTTCCCTGTTGCTTCCACAAGGCTGCCGGGAGAAATTTCTTGGATGTTCGTATAAGGCATTAAAATAACATTCCCGTCACGGAACCCGACAACTTCGGCAATGATTTTTTTCGTATTTTTTTTGTTATCCACATGAATATAACAGACGTCACCGATGGAGCTTTCCGGCCCGAGTGATTCGATCATTAAGCCGATCACTCTTTTTACTTTTCCGTAATGTTTAAACGTCCCAATTTCGGGTATATAGTCTAAGAGATCGGTTGCTTTCATTCCGCATCCTCCCCGATCAGTTCCAAAAGCTTTGCCTTAAGTTCAGACAGCTGGCTGTCAATGCTTGCATCAATCCTGCCGCTGCCGCTTTCAATATAGACCTGGTACGGTTCAAGCGAATCATCCGGGTAGACATAGCATTTTGTATCGTTCGGGAAGAGGGCATCCAGTTCTTCCTTGTTGTCCATGACGAAGGCGTACTGCCCCGGATGGATATGGAGATCGACTTCTTTATACCCAGTCGCTTCTTTTAATACGTTTTTTACGATGGCAAACATTTTTTCGGGGGATGTTTCAAGTGTGTCTTGCAAAATTTTCCCCGCTGCTTTCATCGCAATTTCCAAAATATCTTTTTCCGATGCTTCTAAATGTTTTTTGAACGCCTCTTTGGAACGGTTGACGATGTCAATGGACTCGTTTAAATGGTCGCGGATGCTTTCAAACCCTTCCTTGCGGCCATCTGCATAACCGGCTTCAAACCCTTGGCGCTGTGCTTGTTCGGTGAGCTTTGCTTTTTCCTGCTCCCACTGTTTTTTCTCTTCGGCAATTTGCCGGCGTACTGCTTCTGCTTCTTTTTGACTGTCTAAAAGCAGGCGCTCTGCCTCGGTTTGATATTTTGCGAAAATATCCTCTTTCACAGCGGTTGCATCTCCCGTTTCTTCGGGCAAAGCCGGGAGCCGGCGCACGCTGATTACGCGCATTTTGGAAACAACACCTGCATCTTGCTTTGTTTTAATAATATTAGACAATGATGTCGTCGCCTCCGTTCCTTGCGATAATGATTTCGCCGCTGTCTTCCAGCCTGCGGATAATGGACACAATTCTCGACTGGGCTTCTTCGACTTCACGCAGCCGCACCGGGCCCATATATTCCATTTCTTCTTTCATGGAATCGGCCATCCGTTGCGACATATTGCGGAAAATAATTTCTTTTACTTCGTCGCTTGAGACTTTCAGTGCAAGAAGCAGGTCTTCATTTTCGCATTCGCGGATGACGCGCTGAATGGAACGATTGTCAAGGGTGACGATATCTTCAAATACAAACATTCGTTTTTTGATTTCTTCGGCAAGTTCGGGATCTTTCTGTTCCAGCGAGTCAAGGATCGTTTTCTCTGTCGTACGATCGACCCCGTTCAACACTTCGACAACGGATTCCACCCCGCCTGTCTGCGTATAATCCTGTGTCACCGTCGCGGACAGCTTTCTTTCCAAAATGGCTTCCACTTCGCTGATAATTTCAGGGGATGTGCCTTCCATTAAGGCAATTCTTCTGGCAATGTCCCCCTGCATTTCAGGCGGAAGCTCGGAAAGAATCTGCCCGGCTTTTTCCGGATCCAGGTAGGACAGAATCAAGGCGATCGTCTGCGGGTGTTCATCCTGGATAAAATTCAGAATCTGGGCCGCATCTGCTTTTCTAGCAAAATCAAACGGGCGCACCTGCAGCGATGAAGTGAGCCGGTTGATGATGGATGCCGCCTGTTCCGGGCCGAGTGCTTTTTCGAGAATCATTTTGGCATAACCGATACCGCCCTGGGTAATATAGTCCTGTGCCAAAGCAATATGGTGAAATTCGGTCAGCACTTTTTCCTTCGTGTCATTGTCGACTTTTCTGACGCCTGAGATTTCCAGCGTCAGCTTTTCGATTTCTTCTTCTGTTAAATGTTTGTAGACGGATGCCGATACGTCCGGGCCGAGAGAAATCAAGAGAATGGCTGCTTTTTCTTTGCCGGATAATGTTTTTTCTTTACTTGCCATCTTGTTTCCCTCCTATTCTTCGGAAAGCCATGACCGCAATAATTTTGCAAACTCATCCGGTTTTTCCTTTGCCATTTTTTCAAGCTGTTTCCGCCTTGCTGAAGCGTCGGTTTCCTGTTCCTCATTTACGTCCGGAATGCGGGGCGGTGCCGGTTTTTCCGGCGTTTCTTCCGCCATGTCTTCTTCAGCCTCCGAAGTGGCCCGCCTTCTGTTGCGGATCAAGAAGAAGATGAGCCCGGCTATCACGAGCAGCAAACCTCCGCCAATCGCGTATACCCACCACGGAATCGAAGCTTTTTTCGCCTTCTCCGGCGCATTGGCTGCAAATGGCTGGACGGAAACTGCGATTTTATCGGCAACCGTTTGATTGGTCAGCCTTGTGCCGCTTGACTTGTCAATCGACGTTCTGACAATCGTAGAAAGCATCGATTTAATATCTTTTAACCGGGAAGCGGGCAAGGAAGACCGTTTTGTTCTGACCGGCGGCTCGACCATGACTTCTATGCCGAGATCGCGGATTTTGTACGGGCTCTCTGTAATTTTCCGTTTAATCCGGTTTACTTCGTAGTTGATCGTGTCACTTGTTTTGGAATACGTCCCGTTCCCGTTCGACCCGGATACATACGAAGAGCCGACAGAATCTGTACTGCCAGATGGCGTTCCGGCTGCTGCGCCTGTACCCTGGTATGTTTCCTGGATTTTTTTGGCGCTGATTTCAATGCCTTTCATATTCGTCTTATCAACCGGTTCAACGAGATCTTCCTCGCGTTTTTCCTGCGTAAAATCGATATCCGCTGTAACGGTGACAACCGCTTTTCCTGCACCCATCAGTGTGGAAAGCATCGTTTGCACCTGCTGCTGAATATCCCGTTCAATTTGTTTTTTGATCGCCTGCTGCTGTGTATAAGCATTTCCGGAAGAATTTGAAGAATTTAAGTCATAGTACTCAAAATTCTGGTTCATAATGACGATATTATCGGTAGGAAGATTCGGAACGCTTTTTGAAACAAGATTGTAAACGGCTTTTATCTGGTTTTGGTCCAATTCATAACCGGGTTTTAACGTCAGGACAACCGATGCGGAAGCTTTTGCCTGGCTGTCGGCTACGAAGACGCTTTGGTTCGGAAGATTGATCATCACCTTTGCTTTTTCGACGCCGTCCATCTGTTCAATCAGATTTTCCAGTTCCGTCTGCATCGCATCGAGCTTTACGACGTTAAATTCATTGTCTGTCATCCCGAATTTTGCATTCTGGCTGAAAAAAGAATAGTCGATGCTGCCGGTCTTTGGCAGCCCTTTTGCAGCCAATGTGACTTTCAAATCGTCCACCTGGTCTTCAGGCACTTCGATCGTTTTGCCACCATCCGTGATTTTGGACGGTACGCCTTCCTGGTCCAGTTCGTCCTTGATGGATCCTGTTTCGGAGACATCCAGCCCGCTGTAGAGCGGCGCGTATTTTGTTTTTGTCATAAAATAAGTGATTCCGGCAGCAAGTACCAGCATAAGGGCAACGGCGGATATGCCGATTGTTTTCTGCTTCTTGCTCCTGCTTTTCCAAAACCCCTTCAGGTTTTGAAAAGATTGTTTTAACTTTTCATTCATCATTATCCCCCGGGATAAAAAATTCACGGTGTTTCATCAATAGAACAGTCGGACAGCAAACGTTCCGGCATCCTTTTCGCCTTTAGGGCAGACGGAAAGGATCCGGGCGTTACGGCCGGGAAACGGCTTTTATGTACGCCGGATCAGAACGTTACACTTGCATCTGCATCATTTCTTTATAGCCTTCGACTGCTTTATTTCGGACTTCGAGTGCCGTCTGCATCGAAAGGTTTGCTTTTTGTACGGCGACCATTACCTGGTACAGGTCCACATTTTCGCCGTTCGATAGTTTTGTAATCAAGGTGTCGGAATGGTTCTGCTGTTTGTTCAGTTCATTGACAGACTGCTTCAGCAGGTCCGAAAATGAAACGGAGCCGTTAGCGGACGAAGCGGCGCCTGCTGATTTTGGCGACAGCCCGCTCAAACTTGCGAACGGCGTCTGACTGATTGATTGAACAGACACATCATTCGCCTCCTTTCATATGCGGAATTTTCTCTGTTATTGGCCGAGTTCGAGCGTCTTCATCAGCATCGCTTTGGAAGCATTCAGCGCCGTGACATTGGCTTCATACGAGCGGGTGGCGCTGATCATACCGGTCATTTCCGTTAAAAGATCCACATTTGGTTTTGTCACATATCCGTTTGCATCCGCATCAGGATCATCCGGATTGTATTCTTTTTTAAAATCGCTGTTATCTTCGACAATGCCGGCCACCTGGACGCCGGACCCAGCACCCTGCATTCCGAGTTTCGAACGAAATATGGAGGCAAAAGAACCGCCTCCTGCAGCAAGTACCACTTCTTTCCGGCGGTATGGCTGCCATTTCCCATTTACATACGTATCTCTTGTTGTATCAGCGTTCGCAATATTGGAAGAGATGACATCCATCCGCAGGCGCTGTGCCGATAAGGCTTCAGAAGAAATGTTCATTCCGGTGAACATGGACATCTTACTGTCCTCCTCTCACGACATTTAATAAGGATGAGAGCTTTCCTTTTTCCAGCTCAATCAGTGACTCGTAATAAATCTGGTTGCTGGCAAGGTTCGCCATTTCGGTATCGATGTCAACACTGTTGCCATTGCTGTTGTAAGTGGTGCCGGATTCCGTCACGATTTCTGGACTTGAATCCCCGGCAGAAAAACGGAAGTGCCGGG
Source organism: Weizmannia agrestimuris (assembly GCF_943193165.1). NCBI lineage: Bacteria > Bacillati > Bacillota > Bacilli > Caryophanales > Bacillaceae > Heyndrickxia > Weizmannia agrestimuris. The sequence continues at coordinate 58,799 of NZ_CALPDC010000001.1, read as the reverse complement.
GGTCGGTCCGGTTCGCTGAAATGGCATTGACCGAATCCTCCAGCACATTTTTAAAACTGACATCCTGCGCCTTATAATTCGGTGTATCCGCATTGGCAATATTGTTCGAAATCACTTTCTGCCGGAGCGAAGCATACTGCAATGCATGCTCAAGCGACCGCAACGTATTGGAAGAGAGACTCATCAATGGACACCTCATTACATAAACTTGACATTTTTTTCTTTTATACGACAAATTGTTTGCTATTTTTTATTTTAATTGTTTCATAACGGGCTGTAAATGAACATATTCTTAAATCACAAAAAATTTTTTTGATAGTAGGACTTTTGGATTAATCCCTTACTCCCACACCGCGAAAAAGATGCCGAAAAATTTTTCAAGCACCTTAATACGCCTAGGATTACAAAAATTTACAATTACTGGGAAACACTATTGGCAGGTCGGATTTCCTTAAATTTTATTAGTATCCATATATTAGTATTTGTGCGTTTTTATGGTAAATTAAATACCAATAAAAAAAAGGATACGAATCGTATCCTTTTTTGGCGCAAATTGCCGTAAAGCTTATCCGTTAGTTAGAACGGACTTTTTCCAGTTCAACGAGGAATTTGTTATTCAATACTTTAATATAGGTCCCTTTCATGCCAAGGGAACGGGATTCAATGACCCCTGCGCTCTCCAGTTTACGCAGCGCATTCACGATGACAGAGCGGGTAATGCCAACGCGGTCCGCAATTTTGGACGCGACAAGCAGGCCTTCCTTCCCGTTTAATTCTTCAAAAATATGCTCAATGGCTTCCAGCTCGCTGTAGGACAAAGAACTGATGGCCATTTGCACGACCGCTTTGCTGCGCGCTTCTTCTTCAATTTCTTCTGTTTTTTCGCGGAGGATTTCCATGCCGACAACCGTCGCACTGTATTCTGCCAAAACAAGATCTTCGTCATCGAATTCCCGCTCAAGACGAGCCAGAATCAACGTACCGATTCTTTCCCCGCCGCCGACGATCGGAACAATCGTTGTCAGGCCTTTTTCAAACAGGTCTTTGTTTTCAATCGGAAATGCCGTGTACTCACTTTCAATCGTCAAATTGGATGAGGTTTCCGTAATGTTAAACAGGCTGTTCGTGTATTCTTCCGGAAACTGGCGGTCTTCAAACATTTGTTTCATCCGCTCGTTTTCAATTTTCTGGTTGATGGCGAGACCGAGTAATTTCCCGCGGCGGCTGACGATGTAAATATTGGCCTCAATCACATCACTCAGCGTTTCCGCCATTTCTTTAAAATTCACCGGACGTCCGGCTGCTTTTTGCAACATCGAATTAATTTTCCTTGTTTTATCTAACAAACTCATTTCCATTCCTCCTAGATTGATTCGGTATTTGAACTGCATTGAATTGCCGGGACCTGCCGCAAAAGAGAGAAAGCCTTCATTACACGTCTACCCTTATCCGATTTTTCAAAACGGTTATAAAATATACTGGCTTAAATCTTTGTTCTGTGAAATCGCACCGAGCTTTTCGTCCACATACTGCGGGGTGATGGACACTTTTTCCAAATGGATGTCCGGTGCTTCGAAAGACAGATCTTCAAGCAGTTTTTCCATGATGGTATGAAGTCTTCTCGCCCCGATATTATCGGTATTTTGGTTCACTTCAAAAGCAATTTCAGCAATTCTGGTAATAGCTTCGTCAGAAAATTCTATTTGTATACCTTCTGTTTCCAATAATGCAATATATTGTTTTACCAGGGCATTATCCGGCTCGACAAGAATTTTGACAAAATCGCTGACGGTCAGTTTCTCAAGCTCCACTCTGATCGGGAAACGCCCTTGCAGTTCGGGGATCAGATCGGACGGTTTTGCCATATGAAAAGCGCCGGCAGCAATAAACAAAATATAATCCGTTTTAATGGAGCCGTATTTTGTGACAACCGTCGATCCTTCGACAATCGGCAGAATATCCCGCTGGACGCCTTCCCTCGATACGTCCGCTTGGGACCCGTTCCCGTTTTTGGAGGCAATTTTGTCAATTTCGTCAATGAAGATAATGCCGGTTTGTTCTGCCCGGAAAATGGCTTCCTGGGTCACTTCGTCCATGTCGATCAGTTTCTGTGCCTCATCCTGTGCAAGCACTTTTCTTGCTTCCCTGACCGGCAATTTCCGCCGTTTTGTTTTTTTCGGTAGCAGATTGCCAAGCGCGTCCTGCACACTCATGCCCATTTGTTCCATGCCGGAACCCTGGAACAAATCAAACATGGACGAAGCCTGCTCTTCCACTTCCACGGTAACCGGTTCATCTTCCAGTTCACCGTTTAAGAGCTTTTCCCGTATACGCTGTTTCTGTTCCCTTTTGGAGTATTCTTCCTCCTCTTCATCCGGTGCCGTGTCCTGCTGCCCGCCGCCGCCAAAAATCATTTCAAACGGGTTTTTGAAATTCCCTTGCTTCTTCCGCGACGGGACAAGCAAATCGACGAGGCGTTCATTTGCATTTTTCTCCGCCTGATCGCGCACGCCGTTCATTTTTTCCTCTTTTACAAGCCGGACAGCCGTCTCGACAAGGTCGCGTACCATCGACTCCACATCCCGGCCGACATATCCGACTTCCGTAAACTTCGTGGCTTCTACTTTGACGAACGGGGCACCGACAAGCCGTGCCATTCTTCTTGCGATTTCCGTCTTTCCGACACCGGTCGGCCCGATCATCAAAATGTTTTTCGGAATAATTTCTTCCCGCATTTTTTCAGACAGTAGGCTTCTTCTGTAACGGTTCCTGAGCGCCACGGCAACAGCCCGCTTTGCTTCTTTCTGGCCGACAATATACTGGTCCAGGCGCTCAACAATCTGCCTTGGTGTCAAACTGTTTGTTTTTCTAAACGTGTTGGCCAATCCGCTCACTCCTTTATGGAAATATACCGGTACGGGAACCTTTCCGCTTATAGTTCTTCCACGATAATGTTTGAATTTGTAAATACACAAATTTCAGATGCGATTTCAAGGGAAGCCCGCGCAATTTCTTTTGCGGTGAAGTTCTCTGCCGCATGCCGTTTCAGTGCACGGCCGGCAGCGAGCGCGTAATTGCCGCCCGAGCCGATAGCGAGGATGCCGTCATCCGGTTCAATGACTTCCCCCGTTCCCGAGACAAGCAGCAAATTGTTTTCATCCATGACAATCAGCATCGCTTCGAGCTTTCGGAGCACTTTATCGCTTCTCCACATTTTGGCCAGTTCCACTGCTGCCCGCGTCAGGTTGCCGTTATATTCCTGCAGTTTTCCTTCAAACATTTCGGAAAGCGTAAAAGCATCCGCAACCGAGCCGGCAAAACCGGCCAGCACTTTTCCGTTAAACAGCCGGCGGACTTTTTTGGCCGTATTTTTCATCACGACAGAGTTTCCGAGCGTCACCTGCCCATCCCCAGCCATTGCACTTTTTCCGTTATGGCGGATGGCGAATATTGTGGTTGCGTGAAAATCACCCATATCAGCACCTCCTATGTAATCAAAGCGAACCGCCTTGCATTGCTATGCTCTCGGGTGGTAAGCCATATAAGTTTGCCGCAAATGCTCCTTGGTTACATGTGTGTAGACTTGCGTGGAAGACAAGCTTTCATGCCCAAGAAGGTCCTGTACTGTGCGCAAATCAGCCCCATGGTTCAGCAAATGGGTTGCAAATGTATGCCGCAACATGTGGGGATGAATTTTTCCGGTCAGTGCCGCTTTTTTGATCATTTCATTTAAAATATAGCGGACACCTTTATCGGTCAATGCGCCGCCGCGTGCATTTACAAATAAATAGGGATGGTCTTCTTTACCGCGCATCAACGTTTTCCGTGCATGCGCCATATAATCCGAAACGGCTTCCCCTGCAAAATGGCCGAACAGCACGATCCGTTCTTTTTTTCCTTTCCCTTTTACATGGATCGTCTCGAATTCAAAATCAATATCCTGCAACCGAATATTGACGCATTCGCTCACGCGGATGCCGGTCGCATACAGGATTTCGAGCAAAGCACGGTTGCGCCGGGACAGTGCATCATCGCCTTCACATGCCGCAAACAGTTGCTCCATTTCTTCCTCATAAAAAAATTTGGGCAGGCGCTTATGTTGTTTCGGCTGTGATAAAAGTGCAAAGGGATTTTCTTTGACGATTCTCTCCCGCATCAGGAATTTGAAAAAACTGCGAATGCTGGATATTTTCCGTGCTACCGTGGCGCGGCTGTATCCGTGTTCATGCAACATTGTCAAATACAGTCTCCCTGCCGGATACCCCACCTCGTCCAGCGAGGCAATCCCCTGTGCGGTTAAAAACGCAAAAAAATCCTCCAGGTCCAGGCGATAAAATTTGATTGTGTATGCGGAATAGTTTTTCTCCACTTGCATGTATTCCATAAAAGAAAGCAAATAGCCGGACAGTTCGCCGTTCATCTGTTTAACACCTCACATGTGCGGGGAAACGGGCCTGCTTTACGCCACTCTTCACGTTGATAGACAACAATAGGCTTTCCGGGGTTATTGCCATTTTTTTCAGCCGGTAAAACGGCCCGGACAAACCCGCCAGCCGGGCTTTTTGCGCCGGTCCGGGTATCCGTAAGCCCCGGCTTGCGCCAACCGAAACCCCGTCTCCCGCCGGCTCATATGCTTCGAAGCCAAGGGACGGCATTCGGAAATCCGGTTAAATCATAACACATTTCCGGATCGGATTGCAACGAATGTTACATATTTTTCATAAATTTTCGAATTGTCCTTTTGACTGGCGCTTCCTGCCGTGAAAAGCCGGGAATGCCGTTTATTGAAAAGCTTTTGGCCGCTGCCCGCCAACGATTCGGGAATTCTGTCGTTTTTTGTCGCAACTGTCCTTTAAGCATTTTACAACAGCTGCTCCAAGAAGTAAAAGAATAAGATGCATTTTCTCGTAAAAATGTAAATATTCATTTTGATCAACCGGAACTTTGCCGCCCGCTCCACGCAAGGCCGCCAAAGTTCCGGCAAGGTCGATCATTACTTCACCGACTGCTCTTTATAGTCACAGTGCACACATTGGATCTGCGTCCCTTTTTTCAGCTTTTTCTCAACGAGCATGTCGCCGCACTTCGGGCACTTCCTGCCAACCGGCTTATCCCAAGAGACAAAATCACATTCCGGATAACGGTCGCACCCGTAAAAAATGCGGTTTTTCTTTGTTTTCCGCTCAATGATTTCACCTTTACCACATTTCGGGCAAGTGACGCCGATTTTTTTGACGATTGGCTTCGTATTGCGGCAATCAGGAAAATTGCTGCAAGCCATAAACTTGCCATAACGCCCCATTTTATACACCATCGGACTTCCGCACAGCTCGCACATTTCCCCGGTTTCTTCATCTTTGATCTCGATTTTTTCCATTTCGGTTTCCGCTTTTTTCAGGCGGGCTTCAAAATTTTGATAAAACGCATCAATGATTTGGACCCATGGCACTTTTCCTTCTTCAATTTCGTCCAGGTCTTTTTCCATATCAGCGGTGAATTCGACATCTATGATTTCCGGGAAAAATTCCCGAATCAATTCGAGCACGATTTCGCCGAGCTCTGTCGGGACAAACCGCTTATTCTCAAGCGCCACATAGCCGCGCTTTTGGATTGTATCCAATGTCGGCGCATAGGTGGACGGCCGCCCAATTCCAAGTTCTTCCAGCGTTTTGACAAGCCGGGCTTCGGTATAGCGTGGCGGCGGCTGGGTGAAATGCTGTTTCGGTTCGATCGACTCAGATTGGACAACATCCCCTTCTTCGAGATGCGGCAAATAACGTTCGCCTTCTTCCTGCTGGTCGTCGGAACCTTCCACATACACTTTCATAAAACCCGGAAACTGGATTTTTGACCCGGACGCCCGGAACAAAACCGTGCCGTTTGCCAGCGTGGCACTCATCGTATCCAGTATTGCAGGGGCCATCTGGCTGGCCATAAAGCGTTCCCAAATCAATTTGTACAGCTTATACTGGTCTCTGCTTAGAAAGGACTTGACCGAACCCGGATCCCGGAAAATGCTTGTTGGCCGGATCCCTTCGTGTGCATCCTGGGCATTTGCCTGTTTTTTCTCTTTTCTTTCTTCCTGGCGCAAATAGTTTTCCCCGAATTTTTCCCGAATATATTGATTGGCTTCTGTTTTTGCGACTTCCGAAATCCGGGTCGAGTCTGTTCTCATATACGTGATCAGCCCGACAGTCCCTTCTTTTCCAAGGTCGATGCCTTCATACAGCTGCTGGGCCACCATCATTGTTTTCTTTGCCCTGAAGTTCAGCTTCCGGGCGGCTTCCTGTTGCAAGGAAGAAGTCGTAAACGGCGGCGCCGGATTCCGTTTCTTCTCTTTGTGCGTGACGGAAGAAACCTGGAACTTGTCGCTTTTCAGCATGCCGGTAATTTTTTTCACATCCGCTTCTGACTTCAGCTGTATTTTTTTTCCGTCCACACCGTAAAAAGATGCCTGGAACGTGTCTTTCCCTTTTTTAAAGGACCCGGCAATCGTCCAGTACTCTTCCGGCACAAACGATTTAATTTCATTTTCCCGGTCGATGATAAGGCGGACGGCAACGGACTGTACCCTGCCCGCACTCAAACCTTTTTTCACTTTCTTCCATAAAAGCGGGCTAATGTTATAACCGACGAGACGATCCAAAATCCGTCTTGCCTGCTGGGCATCGACAAGGTCCATATTGATCGGGCGCGGATGTTTAAATGATTCTTTAATCGCGTCCTTTGTAATTTCATTAAACACGACGCGGCAGTCCGAATGCACATCCAGATTCAAGCTGTTGGCGAGATGCCAGGCAATTGCTTCCCCTTCGCGGTCAGGGTCGGCGGCAAGATAGACTTTTTTTGCTTTTTTGGCCGCGTTTTTCAAATCTTTTAAGACCGGCCCCTTGCCCCTGATTGTAATGTACTTCGGCTTAAAATGGTCGTCCACATCCACCCCCATTTGGCTTTTCGGCAAGTCGCGCACATGCCCCATGGAAGCTTTCACTCTATATTTTTTTCCCAAATATTTTTCAATCGTTTTCGCTTTTGCAGGTGATTCTACAATCACTAAGTAGTCTGACATTCAAAAATCCTCCCTGGAGAGCTTATACCCTCTCTTTGCAGCAACTTTGCTTTCATTTTTCAAACAAAATCATTTGTAATTATGGGCATGGATGCCCGCATTTGTCAATTGTAACAGCACGAATGATGAAAAATCAACATCGCAAGCGGTTTCATTTTGAAAATTTTATCTTTTCTTTCTCTATTTTATAACCATTTTATCCAAAAATCATGCGTTTTTTCACAAAATCGGAAAATCACTGCCCATTTATGAATTTTCTCTAACTATTTTTTACCTTGTCGGAAGCAGTTCTTCCAAAATGTCTCCGCTGCATGTTACCAATTTTGCGCCCTGCTGGATAAGATGGTTTGTTCCTTTCGACAGGCTGTCCAGCACGTTTCCCGGCACGCTGAAAACTTCCCGGCCTTCCTGGAGGGCGTAATCTGCCGTGATCAGGGAGCCGCTCCGTTTTTCCGCCTGAAGCACGAGCACACCTTCAGAAATGCCGCTGATGATCCGGTTGCGTTCCGGAAAACGCCATTTTTCCGGGCGCGTAAACGGCGGATATTCCGACAGCAGTAAATGGCCCTGTTTTATTTTTTCCGCCATTTGTATATTTTCCCGCGGATAAATATGAAAAAACCCACTTCCGAGCACCGCAATCGTCTTCCCCCCGTATTTCATGGCGGCACGGTGGGCAATCGAATCCGCCCCTCTCGCCAGCCCGCTGACAATGGCAAACTGTTTTTCGATCAGGGGTGGCAGCAAATGATCGGCGACTTTTTCTGCATAGGAACCGGCCTTTCTTGACCCGACAACGGCCAGCGCACGGTTTTTCAGCAATGATACATTTCCGATTGAATAGAGTACGGCAGGAGGCTGGTACGTTTCTTTCAGAAGCGGCGGATATTCCGGTTCAAAACGGGCTGTCATTCGGATCTGTTTTTTCTGGTAGAGGGTTAAATAGGGTTTGATGTCAAGATGGAGAAGATCTTCATAAAAGCGTTCAAATGTTTCCTTTTGCATATGAAGCATGGCGCGCAGTGTTTCAGGGGGAATCCGGCAGATTTTTTCAAGCAGCGGATCAAATTCGAGGATTTTCATTTTTTGCACGCGGGAAATTCCCCTGCAATGATCCAAATGAATGTATTTGATTTTTAATGGTTCCATTGTTTGCCTCGCTTTCAAACCGTATTTCATTGAAAAAGAAAAACATTTAGGACCCGGCTGCACGCTTAAAAATGGCAGCCGGATCCAGGCAGTTTTACCGGACTGTCCCGGAAAATGCGGGTTCCGGGACGGCCGGTGCCGCCGCTTAAAGGTTTTTACATTTCTCGTAAAGGCCTCTTTCCTTCAGTACACGAACGAGCGTTTCCCCAATGACAGCCGGCGTTTCGGCTACTTGGATGCCGCATTCGTTCATCGTGCGGATCTTTTCCGCTGCGGTTCCTTTGCCGCCTGAAATGATGGCGCCGGCGTGGCCCATCCGTTTTCCAGGAGGCGCGGTGACACCGCCGATAAATCCGACAACCGGTTTCTTCATGTTTGCCTGCACCCATTTGGCGGCTTCTTCTTCCGCCGTCCCGCCGATTTCACCGATCATAATGACCGCTTCCGTTTCCGGATCATTGTTAAATTCTTTTAATACATCAATAAAATTGGTGCCGTTCACAGGGTCGCCGCCGATGCCGATCGCCCCTGTCTGACCGATGCCGGCGCGCGTCAGCTGATGGACGGCTTCATAAGTCAGCGTACCGGAACGGGAAACAACGCCGACATGGCCTTTTTTATGAATATAACCCGGCATAATGCCGATTTTGCATTCGTCTGGCGTGATGATGCCCGGGCAGTTCGGCCCGATCAGGCGCGTTTTCTTTCCTTCCATATAACGTTTCACTTTGACCATATCCAATACCGGGATATGCTCCGTAATACAGATGACAAGATCGAGTTCTGCATCGACCGCTTCCATAATCGCATCTGCCGCAAACGGAGCCGGCACATAGATAACTGAAACGGTTGCGCCCGTTTTTTCAACGGCTTCTTTCACCGTATTAAAGACCGGCACGCCTTCTACTTCAGTCCCGCCTTTGCCAGGGCTTGTGCCGCCGACAATTTTCGTCCCGTATTCCAAGCATTGTTTTGTATGGAAAAGCGCCGTTTTCCCGGTAATCCCCTGGACAATGACTTTCGTGTCTTTATTTACATAAATGCTCACTTTTTTCCCCTGCCTTCTTCATTCAAGAATATTTGTTCGCATTTGGTCTGAATGAACAGCTGCTGTCAGCTGACCAGTTCGACAATTTTTTGCGCGCCGTCTGCCATCGATTCAGCGGCAACAATTTTCAGCCCGGATTCGTTTAAAATTTTCTTCCCAAGTTCCACATTGGTCCCTTCAAGACGGACAACGAGCGGGATGTCGAGTCCGACTTGTTTTGTGGCTGCAACGACGCCGGAAGCAATGACATCGCACTTCATAATGCCGCCGAAAATGTTGACAAAAATGCCTTTGACTTTTTCATCCGATAAAATGATTTTAAACGCTTCCGTTACTTTTTCTTCCGTTGCGCCACCCCCGACATCAAGGAAGTTGGCCGGATCGCCGCCGTAATATTTAATAATGTCCATTGTCGCCATCGCAAGGCCGGCGCCGTTTACCATGCAGCCGATATTGCCGTCAAGGGCGACATAGCTCAAATCGTATTTCGACGCTTCAATTTCTTTCGGATCTTCTTCTTCGAGATCGCGGTACGCCAGAACATCCTGCTGGCGGAACAAGCCGTTCGAATCAAAATTCAATTTGGCATCGAGCGCCATTACTTTTCCGTCGCCGGTTACAACAAGCGGATTGATTTCCGCGATCGAGCAGTCTTTTTCCACAAATACTTGATAAAGGCCTGTCATAAATTTAACGGCCTGATTTACAAGTTTAGCAGGAATATTGATGTTGAACGCAATGCGGCGCGCCTGGAATGGCAAGAGCCCGACTGCCGGGTCAATGGTTTCTTTAAAAATCTTTTCCGGTGTTTTCGCCGCCACTTCTTCAATTTCCGTGCCGCCTTCTTCAGAAGCCATCAGCACAACCCGGCTTGTGGCACGGTCCAAAACAAGGCCGACATAGTATTCTTTTTGAATGTCGCACCCTTCTTCGATCAAGAGGCGCTTCACTTCTTTTCCTTCAGGGCCTGTCTGATGCGTCACAAGCGTTTTGCCAAGCAGTTCCTGTGCGTATGTACGAACCTCATCCAAATTTTTTGCCACTTTGACGCCGCCTGCTTTTCCGCGGCCGCCGGCATGAATTTGCGCTTTTACCACACATACTTGTGTACCGAGCGATTTCGCTGCTTCCACCGCTTCATCCACGGTGAAGGCCACTTTCCCGTTCGGCACAGCGACCCCGTATTTTCTCAGGATCTCTTTGCCCTGATACTCGTGAATATTCATGTTCCATCCTCCTATCAAACTGTTCAAAAAATTAACTGCGCTTTCATTTTAATAAACATCGGAAAAGATGTCTACCATAATGAACTAAAATGGCTATTATTATTCAAAAATATTTTTTTCGGTATAAAATGGACGTGATTTTACTGGTCGTTGGCCTATTGTCACCGCAGCCTTTATGCAAATGGGTGCCCAGGCTTAATGGTCAGCTTTCGTTCATTTTTTATCCTTGTTTTTTAGCGACTGGTCGAGGCGGTAAATCATGGCAAACACCTCGGCCACAGCTGCATACAGTTCTTCCGGGATCGCTTCGTTGATGTCAAGCCGGCCGAGCAGTGCGGCAAGATCCGGGTCCTGCTGGATCGGAACATTCGCTTTTTTTGCTTCTTCAATAATCCGCCTGGCCACATCCCCTTTACCTTTTGCCTTCACGACAGGGGCGGAATGCGCATCCGGGCTGTACTGGAGCGCGACCGCTTCTTTTATGTCCTTTTGTGGATCCTTCATATCCTAAGATCAACCCCTTTCCCGGAAACCTCCGGCCGGCTGAGCGTGGCACGCACAGCATCCGGCTGGAATTCCCCGAACCGAACGTCAGACAATGTGTAACCGGTTTTGGAAAGGCCTTCCTTTAAAGCCGGCAAAAAAGGCTTCACGGCTTCCTGAAGACCCTTTTTCAAACTGGAAATGCGGATGGAAACGATCCGGTTTTGCACATTCATCTCGACCAATGTTTCTTTCATAAACTGAAGATTCAAGTAAAAAATGATTTTACAATAATTACTGTCTATTTTTCCGCCATTTTTCCGCCTGCCTGACCATTGTACAACGGCATTCGTTTGAAAGTGCGCGAATGAAAGCGGAATTTCCATCCAAATGTGCTGCACTACCCCGCCGGAAAGCGCGAGCAGCTGCTGGCCGTTCAGTTTCTGTACGATTTCGTCTGCTGCATCCCGGGCAGCTTTTGTTCCCCCGCCTTTTTGCAGCAAATCAACAAGCAGCGCTTTTAAAGGCAGCCCGTCCTTGTCCGCGGCTTTGTCCTCATGCAAAAGCCCCGCCTCATAAAAAAGTCCCATTTTTTGAATCTTCTCTTTGATTTGCCGGCGTAACGCCTCTCCTGTCACCTGCTCGCTGCCTGTCCCAAGCTCCCCGATAAGTGCAAGCAATTGCCTCGTTTCCGGCGTCTGTTCCCCCTGCTTGAGCGCCTGCTGCAACCGGTTTAAAAGCTGATCCGCCGGTATGTTTTGACCTGCGGCAAGGAGCGAAGTGAACACGCCCTCTGACACAGGAAAGCCTTCTTGGAGCATAAAGGCAGCCGTTTCCAGCCCGTTTGCCAGATCCGGTACATGCTTCAGCCATGCGCCGATCGCAGCAATGTCATTTTTCATAAACGGAATTTCCTGTTCAGCCAAGTACGAAACAAGGGACTGGAACGTTTTTCCTGGCGGCAGTTGCATTTGCGGGAGCAAAGCTTTCCCGGCCATGCCGTTTGCATCGGCTTCCGAAAGCATTTTCAACTGCACTTCACCGTCGGCCAAAACCGTTTGAAACCAGTAGTTTTTTCCGGCTTCAAGCGGCACTTCGAGTTTCGCGGCAAATGTACGCCCGCCTGCCTGGACAAGTGCGGTGTCATTTGGAAACAGTTTTTGGATGGCACCGGAAAAAATCTGCCCCGTTTGAAATGCAAACGTGCGGATATTTGAGCCGGCATCAATAGAAAATGGCTGTTTGCCTAAAAAAATTTGCATGCTATTCCCCCGCCCTGTTTCTTTCTTCTTGCTTATTTATCGGCGGATTGCCGGTCTGTCTTTAATCGGCGCAAACGATTTTCGATGGATCGGGCACGGGCCAAGCTTCATGAGCGCTTCCAGATGTTTTTTCGTCCCGTACCCCTTATGTATGGCGAAACCGTAACCGGGATATTTTTCATCCATTTCCTGCATATACCGGTCTCTCGTTACTTTTGCAACCACAGATGCCGCGGCAATTGAAATGCTTTTCGCATCCCCTTTTACAATCGAAGTTTGCGGGTACGAAGCGGGAATTTCCATCGCATCGATCAGCAAATGGTCAGGAGCAGCAGGCAAATGGCCCAAAGCCGCAAGCATCGCCTTTTTGGCCGCCTCGTAAATATTCATCCTGTCAATTTCTTCTGCGCTGGCAAAGCCGACGCCGACAAGGGTTTCTTCCTGGATCCGCGCAAAAAAGGCCTCCCGCTGTTTTTCGGAAAGCTGTTTGGAATCGTTCAGGCCGGGCAGGTAAAAATCTTCTGGAAGAATGACGGCAGCGGCTACAACTGGCCCGGCAAGCGGCCCCCTGCCTGCCTCGTCAATTCCGGCGATCAGGCGGCAGCCGTGGCTGCGCAGGGCGTCTTCAAACCGTCCCATCTCCCGGAATTTTTCAAGCTGTTCACGCTCTTTTTGTAATTTTCTCATCCATTTTTCCAGCGCTTTTTGTGCGCCTTTCCGTTCGTCCCGGCCTAGCGCCTGGATAAACGGATCGGACGGGTTTGTGATTTCCTGAAGACGCGCTTCAATTTCACTGATTTTCAATGTTTCCCCTCCCCGAAAAATAAGCACTCCCTTACGGAGAGCGCTTATTACAAATCAAATGTCAGAGGCCCCAGTTTCATGCCGCGGATATCACGGATAATCACTTCAGCCGTTTTGTCGTAATCGATTTCCCCTCCCGCCCGCAAGCAGCCGCGCAGGCGACCGATATGGTCAAAAAGGGGGACAATATCCGGGATATCCTCAAGCTTGTACCGGGCTTTTAATGTGCCGGGATAATGTTTTTCAAGAAAACGCAGGCCAAATACGGAAACGTCCTGCAGGTTGAGGATCGTGTCTTTAATCGCACCGGTTAAAGCGAGCTTATAACCGGTTTCTTTGTCTTCGAATTTCGGCCAAAGGATCCCAGGCGTATCGAGGAGCTCCATCGTTTTCCCGACTTTTATCCATGCCTGCGCTTTTGTCACGCCCGGCGTATTGCCGGTTTTGGCGATATTTTTCCCGGCAAGCCGGTTAATGAGCGTCGATTTACCGACGTTCGGAATTCCGACAATCATGGCCCGGATCGCACGCGGCCGGATGCCTTTTGCCCGCATCCTCTCCCATTTTGGCTCCAAAATCTGTTCAGCCAGTTTCACCATTTTGTCGAGCCCTTTTCCGCTTTGCGCGTCAATGGCAAGGACATGCGTATTGCCGCCGGACAATTTTTCAAGCCAGCGGGCTGTAGCGGCCGGATCTGCCATATCGGCCTTGTTCAGCAATTTGATCCGCGGCTTTTGCTGAATCAGTTCATCCAGCATCGGATTGGCGGAGGAAACCGGGATCCTTGCATCAAGCAATTCAAAAACGATATCGACCAGTTTTAATTTTTCGGTCACTTCTCTCCTTGCCTTCGCCATATGGCCCGGAAACCATTGTATTGCCATCATGCGTCAACTCCATAACGGTTACTTTTTTCCGTAAAATGCGCAACGAACGGGCGCTTATTTATTGATCATATGGGCATCTTTCACCGGCCAGTATACAAAGTTTGTCTCCCCGACCACCTTGCTGAGCGGAATCGTCCCGATCTGGCGGCTGTCTTTGCTGTACCGGCGGTTATCGCCCATCACAAAAATCTGCCCTTTTGGCACCGTGTCGCGCCCAATATAGTCTTTTAAGGTAAAATCTTCCGTAAGCGGTCCGTCGGCTACGGCTTTTTTATATTTATCGAGATAAGGCTCTTTATACGCTTTCCCGTTAATATACAGGATGTCATTTTTATACTCGATCCGGTCGCCCGGCAGCCCGATGACCCTTTTGATATAATCTTTGCCTTCCGGGGCGTGGAAAACGATGATGTCGAACCGTTTCGGGCTCCCGATTTTATTCACAATCATCCGGTCGCCGTTTTTCAAAGTCGGCATCATGGAAGAGCCGTCGACCACGATCGGGGCGAAGAAAAAGTAGCGCAAAATGCCGGCCAGTGCCACAGCAATCAGCAGCGCTTTCACCCATTCGAACAGTTCATTTTTTGGTTTTTTCTGTTTTGCCATTTATTTACACCGCCTCATTCCATGTATCCATAAGCGTATATTCCCTGATATTTTGCATTATAACAGGATTGGTTGCCGATTGAAAACCTCAGAGACACCCGGGTTATTTATGTATAAGTATGAAGAAAAGGGGCCATGATAGCCCCTTTTCGAACAGCCGTTGCAGCAAATTAGCGAATTTCTTTAATACGGGCAGCTTTACCGCGCAGATTACGCAGGTAGTAAAGTTTCGCACGGCGAACTTTACCGCGACGCACGACTTCAAGCTTCGCAATTTTTGGTGTATGGAGCGGGAATGTACGTTCAACGCCGACACCGTAAGAAACTTTCCGGACTGTAAACGTTTCGCTGATCCCGCCGCCGCGGCGTTTAATGACCACACCTTCAAAAACCTGGATACGTTCGCGTGAACCTTCGATAACTTTTACATGGACGCGGACCGTATCCCCCGGGCGGAAAGCAGGCAGATCAGTGCGAAGTTGATCTTTTGTAATTTCGTCAATAATATTGTGCATCGTATTCAACTCCTTCCAACAAATGCTCTTGCAAATCTTCCATCGTATTTGCAGCGGAACATCGTTTTACGGCGGTCTGCCTTGTTTTCAAGCAAACCACAAAAGCAATCTTAGCATAAACGCATGCTGATTGCAACAGCTATCCGCGTTTTTCTTCCCATTCTTTCAGCCACGCTTTTTGCTTTTCGGAGAGCGGATATCCGCGTAAAAGATCCGGCCTTCTCGTATAGGTGCGGTACAGCGACTCTTTTTCGCGCCATTCTTCAATCAGCCGGTGATTTCCGGATAATAACACGTCCGGCACCTTCATTCCGCGAAAATCCGCCGGCCGCGTATAATGCGGATGTTCCAGCAGTCCGGTCGAAAAAGAATCAGTAACAGGCGAGGTTTCATTGCCCAAAACACCGGGAAGCAGGCGGACGATGCTGTCGATCATGACCATTGCGCCCAGCTCGCCGCCCGTTAACACATAGTCTCCGATTGAGATTTCATCGGTTACAAGCGTCCGGATCCGTTCATCATACCCTTCGTAATGGCCGCAAATAAAGATCAGATGTTCTTCTTCCGCAAACGCTTCCGCTTTTTGTTGCGTATACGTTTCCCCCTGGGGGCAGAGCAAAATGATGCGCGGCTTTTTTTCGCTCCCCTCAAGCCGGTCTTCGATAGCATCGAACACCGGCTGGGGCTTTAACACCATGCCCGCCCCGCCGCCGTACGGGTAGTCATCGACGGTTTTATGCTTGTTGTCGCTGTATTCACGGAAATTGACCAGATGATAATGGACGATCCCTTTTTCTTCTGCTTTTTTTAAAATGGAGGATCCGAGAACGCCTTCAAACATTTCCGGGAACAGCGTCAATATATCTATTTTCATGGCAAAAGCCCTTCCATCGGTTCAATCACAATTCTTTTTTCTTTTTTGTCGACTTTTTTGACGACGTCTTCAATATACGGGATCAGCGCTTCTTTCTGCTGCGCTGTTTTCACCACCCAGACGTCATTTGCCCCGGGCGTTAAAATCTCTTTTACCGTCCCGACTTTCTCGCCTGCGGTTGTCACGACTTCACAGCCGATGATTTCATGAAAATAAAACTCATTTTCGCCAAGCTCATCCAACTGTTCTTCGGAAACTTTCAACATGCCGCCTTTCCATTTCTCGGCTTCCTCAATCGAATCGAAGCCCTCAAACTTCAGCAAATCAAACTGCTTATGCACCCGGTGCGATTCAATCGTAACAGCAAGCGGCTCATCGCGGCCGGGAAGGAACAAGTAAAGCGTATTGCCCGGTTTATAGCGCTCCGCTTTGAAATCCGTTTGGGAAATTACCCGCACTTCTCCGCGGATGCCGTGTGTATTAACGATTTTGCCGACATTAAACCATTGTGTCATATGCTCACCTCTCGCGAATTTCATGGATGATGCCATCTTTTATAATAATCGATTTCTCTTTTGTCACCGCATTCCAATCGTCGCCTTCCCGGACGTCAACAATGGCGTGAATTTCTTTTTCTTTTAATTCTGTCCCGATCGGAAGCAAAAGCAGTTGTTCAATTTGGAACTCCACCAGTTTGATTTTCTCCTGCCGGCTTTCAATTTCTTTTTCAAAATGCATTTTTAAATGGGTTCCCGAAAACTTTTTTTGCTTTTCCAGTTTTTTTGTTTCAAACCGGAGCTGCTCACACTCTTTTTGAAGTTGTTGTTTCTTTTGCCGGTATGTATCCAAAAGCATTCCTTTGCTCTTTTCGGTCAGGATTTGCTTGACCGTCACTTTTTGAAGGATTTTCAAAATGCCCTGCCCTCCTTTTCGCGCCATTCAATAAAAAACCCAAAAAATGCAGCCGGAAAAAGCGGATGTCGGTTAAGATGAGGGGGAAAGCCCGAAAGATGTATAAAAAAGGGAGGTGTGCCCCTCCCTTTCACTGGTGTTCTATCCATCGTTGTCCATTATTCGGCAATTTCAAGACGGATTTTTTTATGTCCGTGCACGCCGGCCGCCGCATAAACGACCGTACGGATGGCCTTTGCGGTACGCCCCTTTTTACCAATGACCATGCCGGCATCATCCGGATGGACAATCAGGCGGTAGAGCGTTCCGGATTCTTGTTCATCCCGTTCTACCCGCACTTCATTCGGATGGCTGACAATCGGCCTGACGATCGAAAGGATTAAATCATCCATCTGTTGGTCCATGATTATTTGCCGTGTTTTTCGTTATGGTATTTTTCCATAATACCTTGTTTTGAAAACAAGTTACGTACCGTATCAGACGGTTGGGCGCCGTTTTTCAGCCATTGGAGCGCGGCTTCCTCGTTGATTTTTACTTCTGCAGGATCTGCAACAGGATTGTAAGTTCCTACTGTTTCAATAAAACGTCCATCACGCGGTGAACGGGAATCTGCCACAACAATGCGGTAAAACGGGGATTTTTTTGCACCCATGCGTTTCAAGCGGATTTTTACTGCCATTTTAATCATACACCTCCAAAAAAGTTTCTCACAAGACTGTATCATATCAGAAAATCATGATGGTGTAAAGTCTTTTCTCTTAACACCCTCGTTTTTTACATAAAAGGGAATTTAAAGCCTTTTTTCCGGCCTTTTTGATTCATGCCCTGCAGTTGTTTCATCATTTTCTTCATTTCTTCAAACTGTTTCAAAAGCCGGTTGACTTCCTGTACCGGGCGGCCGGAACCTTTCGCAATCCGTTTTTTTCGGCTTGCATTGATGATGTCCGGGCGGATTTTTTCCTGCTTTGTCATCGACTGGATAATCGCTTCAACATGCGCAATTTGTTTCTCATCAATTTGCAGATTATCCATCCCTTTCATCCGGTTGGCCCCCGGGATCATTTTCAAAATGTCGCCGAGCGGCCCCATTTTCCGGACCTGGCCGAGCTGTTCAAGGAAATCATCGAGCGTAAATGACTGGTCCCGCATTTTCTTTTCGAGCGCGCGCGCTTTTTCTTCGTCGACAGTTTCCTGCGCTTTTTCAATCAGCGACAGAATATCGCCCATGCCGAGAATACGGGAGGCCATCCTTTCCGGGTGGAACGGTTCGAGCGCATCCATTTTCTCGCCCATCCCGGCAAATTTAATCGGCTTTTCGGTTACGGCCCGGATCGATAAAGCCGCCCCGCCGCGCGTATCGCCGTCAAGCTTCGTCAGGATGACGCCGGTGATGCCGAGCTGGTCATTAAAACTTTGCGCGACATTTACGGCATCCTGGCCTGTCATCGCATCGACGACAAGAAAAATTTCATCCGGATGCGCAAGTTCCTTGATTTCCTTCAGTTCATTCATCAGCTCGCTGTCAATATGGAGGCGGCCGGCCGTATCGATGATGACGGTATCGTGATGTTCTTCTTTTGCTTTTTCAATCGCTTGCCTGGCAATTTCCACCGGGCTGATTTTATCGCCAAGCGAAAACACCGGCATGCCGAGTTGTTTGCCGAGCGTTTCCAGCTGCTTGATTGCAGCGGGGCGGTAAATATCGGCCGCAACGAGCAGCGGGGTCCGGTTGTATTTTTTTCGCAACAGGTTGGCCAGTTTCCCGGATGTCGTCGTTTTCCCGGCACCCTGCAGGCCAACCATCATGATGACGGTTGGCGGGCGCTTTGCAACGGCAATCTTGCTCTGCGATCCGCCCATAAGGTTGGTCAGCTCTTCCTGGACAATTTTGATGACCTGCTGCCCGGGCGTCAGGCTTTTCAGCACATCCTGGCCAACCGCACGTTCACTCACTTTTTTTACAAAATCTTTTACCACTTTGAAGTTGACGTCAGCTTCCAGAAGGGCAAGACGGACTTCCCGCATCATTTCTTTGACGTCGCTTTCCGTGACCTTGCCTTTTCCGCGGATTTTCTGCATCGTGCCCTGCAGGCGTTCTGCGAGTCCTTCAAATGCCATTTTTCCGCCCCCTATTCCAATTTTTCGAGCGCATCGACAAGCCGCAACAGTTCCGGATTGGCATCATGCGCCAAAAGATTGCGCATCGACCGGAAAATGCGTGTGCGCGCTTGAAATTTTTCCAATAAACCAAGCTTTTTTTCATAGTCTTCAAGCGTTTGTTCGGTGCGTTTGATATTATCGTAAACCGCTTGACGACTCACACCGTATTGTTCGGCGATTTCGCCAAGCGACAAGTCGTCGAGATAATAGAGGGACATATAGCTGCGCTGCTTCGGAGTCAACAACGATTGGTAAAAATCGTACAAATCATTCATTCGCGTTGTTTTCTCCAGCATGGCTTCTTCCCCCTGTTAAGTGAAAATGCTTTACATAAACACAGAATACAAAGATTCCTGTTTTTTGTCAATGAAAACAAGTTCGTTTCCCCACAACCGATTTGAAGCGCTCCCGGCGGGCTTTAATACCGCGGCCTTCTGATTCGCAGTACGGCCCACATACGGTCAGGCTTGTTCTTCCGGCACTTCATCGATCAGATCGGAAAACAACCCGTACACATATTTTTCCGCATCAAACGGCTGAAGGTCATCCATTTTCTCGCCGAGGCCGACGAATTTGACGGGAATATGGAGTTCGTTCCGGATCGCGAGCACAATCCCGCCTTTTGCCGTGCCATCCAATTTTGTCAGCACAATCCCGGTTACGTCTGTTGCTTCTTTAAACGTCTTAGCCTGCACCATCGCATTTTGCCCGGTGGTGGCATCCAAAACGAGCAGCACTTCATGCGGGGCGCCCGGGATTTCCCGTTCGATGACACGCTTTACTTTTTCCAGTTCCTTCATCAAATTGACCTTGTTTTGCAGGCGGCCCGCCGTATCACAAAGCAGCACATCTGCATTTCTTGCTTTCGCTGCCTGGACGGCGTCAAACATGACAGCGGCTGGATCGGATCCTTCCGAATGTTTGATCACTTCCACGCCGACCCTCTCTCCCCAGACTTCAAGCTGTTCAATCGCGCCGGCGCGGAATGTATCGCCGGCTGCCATGATCACTTTTTTCCCCTGCTGCTTCAGCATATGGGCGAGCTTACCGATCGTAGTCGTTTTGCCGACGCCATTTACGCCGACAAACAAAATAACGGTCAAGGCGCCGTCCTGGATGTTAAGCCGGTTCGGGGCATCTTCGCCGGCCGAATAAATGTCAACCAGTTTTTCGGAAATCACGGACTGGACTTCAGAAGGGTCTTTAATGTTTTTCCGTTTCACTTCCATTTTTAATTCATCGATTAGTTCCATCACGGTCTGGAAGCCGACATCCGCCTGAATTAAAATTTCTTCCAGTTCTTCGAAAAAGTCTTCATCGATTTTCCGGTAACGCGCGACAAGATTGTTGACTTTGTTCGAGAAATTATCGCGCGTTTTTGCAAGCCCGGTTTTAAATTTATCGGTTACCGTATCGGCTTGCCGGGTGAATTTGTCTTTTAATGTTTTAAAAAAGCTCATTTGTCCACTTCCTTTGGCTTTCCTGAATTTGCGTATCAGCTTGTGCGGCATAAAAGCCGCACGAGCAGTCGTAAAAATCGCCGGCCTGATTTTTATCCCTGCCGGCCCGCTTGTGGCACGGGCGCTTCTTTTTAAACACGGCGCTGATTCGCCTGTTTAAGACGTTTGAAAAGCGAGGTCGGTTGATTCTTCCAGTTTGACCGACACAAGCTTCGATACGCCGGATTCCTGCATCGTAACCCCGTAGAGGACGTCCGCTTCCTCCATCGTTCCTTTCCGGTGGGTGATGACAATAAACTGGGTTTCCGCACTGAATTGTTTCAAATATTTGCTAAACCGGTATACATTGGCTTCATCCAGCGCAGCTTCCACTTCATCGAGAATGCAAAACGGCACCGGGCGCACACGCAAAATCGCAAACAAAAGCGCGATCGCGGTCAGCGCTCTTTCGCCGCCTGAAAGCAGCCCGAGATTTTGCAGTTTTTTCCCCGGCGGCTGCGCGAAAATTTCCACGCCTGTCGTAAGCAAATCTTTCGGATCCGTCAGCCGCAAATCCGCTCTCCCACCGCCAAAAAGCTCGCGGAAAACGGGTTCGAATTCGTTCCGGATGGCGTTAAACGTCTCATCGAACCGGCGGACCATTTCGCCGTCCATTTCCGTAATCACCTGGTCAAGGGTGTCTTTTGCTTCAAGCAGGTCGGTCTCCTGTTCTTTTAAAAACTGGTAACGTTCCGATACGCGCTCATATTCTTCGATCGCGCCGAGATTGACGGCGCCAAGCTCATCAATCGACAGTTTGATCAGCTTCACTTTTTTGCGTGCTTCCTCCAGGGAAACATTGAGCGGGCGGGCTTCTTTCGCGGCTTCAAAGGTGAGCGTGTATTCTTCGCGGAGCCTTTGAAGCCGGTTCTCAAGTTCCACATCCAGCCGGTTTGCTTTGACTTCTTCATCCTGAATGGCCTGCTGGAGCCCTTTTTGCTGCCGTTTCCATTCCTTCAGGCCGCGTTCCAGGTCTTCCATCTCTGCTGTCAGCCGGGCCCGTTCTTCCCTGCGCACGGCGATAAAGGCGAGCGTATCGTTTTTGTCACGCGCTTTTTGTTCGGCCGCTTCTGCCAGTTCGCTTTCCGACATGTGATGCTTCTTCGATTCGTCCGTAAGAAAGTGGTACTGCTCATCGTAACGCGCTTTACGTGACGCCCACTCCTTTATTTCACGGTCGAGCCGCGCAAGCTCTTCGCG
The DNA here is from genome assembly GCF_943193165.1 of Weizmannia agrestimuris. Taxonomy (NCBI): domain Bacteria; kingdom Bacillati; phylum Bacillota; class Bacilli; order Caryophanales; family Bacillaceae; genus Heyndrickxia; species Weizmannia agrestimuris. Next base: position 37,105 of record NZ_CALPDC010000001.1, on the reverse strand, counting down.
GTCGCGCGCCGCCTGTTCCATCTTTACGGCAAGCGTCGATTTTAAATCGCTCAGTTCGCCCTGGAGCCTGCTTTTTGCCGTCGAATCATCGTTTTTCTTTACGGTCAGGGCTTCAATTTCCGCTTCCAGTTGCTGCGCTTTTTCGCCGGTACGCGCCAGCATATCTTCCAGTTCGCCGATCCGTTTACGGGCTTCATCCTGCTGCTTTTCCGCCTCTTGTTTTTCCATATCGTAGACGAGCAGGTGCTCATCCAGATTTTTTTCCTCAACCGCAAGCCGTTCCAGTTCCGCTTTCGCCTGCTGTTCTCCAAGTCTCAGCGCTTCGCCGTTTTTCCTCGCTTCATCCAGCTCCTGTTGCATGCGGGAAGCTTCGGCTTTCAATGCTTTGACTTCCGTTTCAAGCGCCATCGTTGTTTTTTCCATGCCGGCAAGCTTTTCTTTTAATGCTTCCAGTTCGCTTTTTCTCGAAAGGAGTGACACACTGTTTTGTTTCGAAGCCCCGCCTGTCATCGAGCCGCCCGGATTAACAACATCCCCGTCAAGCGTCACGATGCGGTAGCGGTAGCCGAGCATTTTGGCGATTTTGTTTGCACTTTTTAAATCACGGACTACAAGGACATGGCCGAGCAGATTGGACACAATGGACTGGTAGCGGCTTTCAAAGCGGACAAGCTCCGCGCACACGCCGACGTACGCCTCTTCATTGCGGAGCGGTTTGAGGCTTGCTTCCGGAATGGCCCGCGGCTTAATAATATCGAGCGGCAAAAAAGTCGCCCGCCCGGCCTTTCGTTCTTTTAAAAATGCAATGGCGTGCCGCGCATGCCGTTCCGTTTCTGTCACAATATGCTGCATCGAAGCACCCAGTGCTGTTTCAACCGCTTTTTCGTAAGGCGCGGGCACCCGGACCAGTTCAGCCACAGCACCTTCAATGCCTTCCAGCTGTTTGCCGCGGGCTTTCAAAATTGCACGCACGCCTTGGTAAAAGCCGGTATAATCTTCTTCCATCTCTTCAAGCGTTTCTTTCCGTGATTTCGCTTTTTGCAAATATTGGTATGCCTGATACAGATTGGACTCCTGTTTTTGATACCGACTGTTTACGGATTCCAGCTGCCTTTGCTTTTCCATATAGGCACCGGCTGCCGCTTCCAGCTCCTGTTTGATTTTTGCAAGGCGGCCGGTCGCCATTTTTTTCTTTTCCCGCACTTTTTCCCGTTCTTCGACATATTTCCGGTTTTCGGCTTCAAGCCGGCTGAGGCGGTTTAACGACGTTTGCAGCTGCTGCATAAGCAGGCGCTTTTCATTTTTTCCGCTTGCCTGCTCATTCAGCAGTTCAATATAGTCGCTTTTTAAAGACTCAATTTTTCCCTCCAGATTCGTGCTGAGGCGGAAAAGGCCCGCTTCCTTCTCTTTCACGCTTTCTTTCAGGGACGATAAGGCTTGTTCATTTTCCGCCGCCGTTTGCAAAAGCTTTTCCTTTTGGGCTTCCAGTTCTTTTAAAGCGTTCTCCGCTTCATTTATATTTTTCTCAAGCTGGGCTTTGTTCTCGCTGGCGTTCTTTTTGCGTTCCTTCAGCACTTCTTTTTGCCCTTCGAGTTTTTCCAGCTCTTCTGTCGCTTGAAGCAGCACATTCTGCAAGTCTTGAATCGATTCATCGAGCGCGTCCAGCTGATTGCGCTTTTCTTCCAGCTGTGCTTCCTGTTTGCGGATTTCGGAAGAGAGCCCCGCTTCTTTATCCCGGTGTGCTTCAAGCTGCGATTTAAGCGATTCCCACTCGCCATGCAATGATTCTATTTCATACGCCAAAACGGCAATTTCATAATTTTTCAATGCTTCCTTTTGTTCCAGATAATCTTTTGCGACCGATGCCTGCATTTTCAACGGCTCAAGCTGGCTTTCCAGTTCATACAGAATGTCGCTAACACGGTTTAAGTTATCCTGCGTTTCGGCAAGCTTCACTTCCGCCTTTTTCTTGCGCGTCTTATATTTTAAAACGCCGGCTGCCTCTTCAAAAATGCTGCGGCGTTCTTCCGCTTTGCTGTTTAAAATTTCTTCCACTTTCCCCTGGCTGATAATGGAAAAAGCTTCTTTGCCAAGGCCGGAATCCATAAACAATTCCACAATATCCTTCAACCGGCATTGCTGTTTATTGATATAAAACTCGCTTTCCCCTGAACGGTACACCCGCCTTGTCACGCTCACTTCCTGGTAATCAATTGGAAGGGCGCGGCCTTCGTTTTCAAGCGTTAACGTCACTTCTGCAAAATTCAGTGGTTTTCTTGTATCGCTGCCGGCAAATATAACATCTTCCATCTTTCCACCGCGCAGGCTTTTCGCTGATTGTTCACCGAGCACCCAGCGGACGGCGTCGATCACATTGCTTTTGCCGCTGCCGTTCGGGCCGACAACCGCTGTCACGCCCGGAACAAATTCAAAGGAAATCCGGTCCGCAAATGACTTAAATCCGATCACATCGAGACGTTTCAGAAACAATCCGTTCCCCCTCCATTCTTTACGGCTTCTTTTTTTCTTCTTTCTGCAAATTGGATAAAGCCGTTTGCGCAGCCTGCTGTTCCGCTTCTTTTTTGGAGCGGCCTTTTCCTGTCCCGAGCGCTTTATTGTTTAGCGACACGCTGGAGATGAACTCCTTGTCATGCGCAGGGCCGCGTTCATCGAGAATCGTGTATTCCAACACACCGGATGTTCTTTTTTGGACGTACTCCTGCAACTTGCTTTTATAATCCGCCGTGCTACTGAAGAGGCCCTCGTCAATTTTCGGGAATACGACTTTTTCAAGGAGGGAAACAACAGCCTTTAACCCCTTGTCCAAATAAAGCGCGCCGATAAACGCTTCAAACACATCGGCTAAAAGAGCCGGGCGCGTTCTGCCGCCGGTCATTTCCTCGCCTTTACCGAGCAGGATATACTCGCCGAAATGCAGCTCATTGGCAAAAATGACAAGCGACGGCTCACAGACGACGGACGCCCGCAATTTCGTCATTTCCCCTTCGTTCATCGACGGGAACCGATTAAATAAATAATGGGAAACGGTCAGTTCCAGGACGGCGTCGCCTAAAAATTCAAGCCTTTCATTGTCGTGCCTGCGCTTTTCCGGATGCTCGTTCACATAGGAGGAATGCGTAAAAGCCTGTTTCAGCAGGTTTACGTCTTGAAAATGGATCCCGAGTTGTTCCTGCAGGTTGCCGAATTTGTTTACTACATGTTCTTCATCTGATTTTATTTTTTTACCCATCGTTCATCCACCCGATATCTTGATATAGTTTCAACTTAACTTAAATATATAGAAAAATACTGCTGAACGCAAAGGCATCTCCCAGGACCCGGGCGGTCGTAAATAGGCAAAAAGGGATCGCGCTTTTTTGCCCATTTACCATCCTCAGGCAGGAGACGATTGACGCCGGATTAGAGAAAAATGTCCCGCTTTATGGGGCGGGACATTTTACATGAAGACGATTACTGCTGATTTTGTATGTAATTTACAGCGTCACCCACTGTTACAATTTTCTCAGCATCCTCGTCAGAAATTTCCATTCCGAATTCATCTTCCAATTCCATCACCAATTCCACTACATCAAGGGAATCAGCGCCAAGATCTTCTTTGAATTTCGCTTCCAGTGTAACTTTGGATTCTTCGACACCAAGGCGGTCAACGATGATCTTTGTCACACGCTCTAATACGTCTGCCATGCGGTTCACCTCCCCTCAAGGTATTATAGAGGATTTTTTATAATTAATAAAGTGAAACTTAAAAACAAGCTTTGCCGCAACCGTTACATGACCATTCCGCCATCGACGTGGATCGTTTGCCCGGTGATGTAGTCGGAACTGCTGCTTGCCAAAAACAGGGCAGTCTTTGCCACATCTTCCGGCTTGCCGAAACGGGAAAGTGGGATTTGGCCCAGCATGCCTTCTTTGATGTCTTCCGTCAGCTTATCGGTCATATCCGTTTCAATCATGCCCGGGGCAATGGCGTTTACAGTAATACCGCGGCTTGCCAGCTCACGCGCCGCCGTTTTTGTAAGCCCAATGACGCCGGCTTTGGCAGCGGTATAATTGGCCTGACCGGGGTTGCCGCTGATGCCGACAACCGAGGCAATATTAATGATTTTGCCGCTCCGCTGCTTCATCATCGGCCGCGCCGCCGCTTTTGTGCACAGGAAGACCCCTTTTAAATTGGTATCGATGACTGCATCCCATTCTGCTTCTTTCATCCTCATCAAAAGGTTATCCCGGGTGATGCCGGCGTTATTCACCAATATATCAAGTTTGCCGAATTTTTCCAGCACCTGTCTGAACATTTCCTGCACTTCCGATTCATTCGAAACATCAGCCCGGATGGCAAAGGATTCCACACCATAAGAACGGACGGCGTTTACCACTTCTTCCGCTTTTTCAGCATTCCCTGCATAGTTGACCACAACATGCGCGCCGGAAGCGGCAAACGCAAGCGCGATTTCGTGGCCGATGCCGCGGGACGCACCGGTCACAAGCGCAACTTTGTCTTTTAAAAGCATTCGGTCTCCTCCTCCATTATTTTTGCAGCGCGCCAACCGCAGCTTCCAGGGTTTCCATATCCTGGACGGCATATGTTTTTACGCTGCGGTCAATTTTCCGGATTAATCCGGAAAGCACTTTGCCCGGCCCGACTTCAATAAAGGTATCAACGCCGAGGCTGATCATTTTTTTGACAGAATCTTCCCATAAAACAGGGGAATAGAGCTGGCGGATACAATTTGCTTTGATGTCCTGAGCGCCCGTTTCCACTTCGGCATCAACATTGGCGATCACAGGAACCGCCGCATCCCGGATAGCAATTTCGTCAAGAACCGCCTTATATTTTTCCGCTGCCGGCTCCATCAATTTGGAGTGGAAAGGCCCGCTTACCTGAAGCGGGAGGACGCGTTTCGCCCCTCTTTCCTTGGCAAGGGCGCCCGCTTTCTCAATTCCGGCAGCTGTCCCGGAAATGACTATCTGGCCGGGACAGTTCAAATTCGCGAGCTGGACCGTTTCCCCTTCACGGCTCACTTCATCTGCAACTTCCTCTAGCACGCCGCGGTCAAGCCCGAGCACGGCGGACATTGCCCCGGCACCGTTCGGGAATGCTTCATCCATATATTCGCCACGTTTGCGTACCGCATATACGGCATCTTCAAAAGACAAAGCGCCAGCTGCCACAAGCGCCGAATATTCGCCAAGGCTGTGCCCGGCTGTGAAATCTGCATGGATGCCCGCTTCCTGAAGCACCTGTAAAATCGCAGTGCTTACCGTTAAAAGGGCCGGCTGGGCATTTTCGGTACGGGTCAGTTTGTCCAGCGGGCCGTTTTGAATGAGCCCGGATAAGTCCATCCCAAGCTTTTCATCTGCTTTTTGAAAAACAGCCGCCGCTTTTTCATTTGCACCGGCAACCGACTGCCCCATGCCAACCGTCTGGGATCCCTGCCCCGGAAAAACAAATGCTATTTTCCCCATCTCTTTTCCTCCATCCTTACTTTTGTTCAAGTTGTTGAATTGCGTGTTTGATTTTGCCGGTGACGTCAGACTGTACCATTTCACGCGCCTGCCGCACCGCATTGTAAATTGCATTGGCGTTTGATGACCCGTGTGCTTTAATGACGGGCGCATTCAGCCCCATTAAACCCGATCCGCCGTATTCCGAGTAGTCCATGATATTTTTCAGGCCTGACAGTTCTGATTTGATCATCGCAGCGGCCAGTTTTGTCTTCAGATTGTGCATGAACACTTTTTTGATCATGGAAAACAAGGATCCGGCCGTACCTTCAATCGTTTTCAGCACCATATTGCCGGTAAACCCGTCTGTGACAACGACATCCGCCGCCCCCTCGAGCAAGTCGCGGGCTTCAACATTGCCGGTAAAATTCAAATCAGTTTCTTTTAAAAGTTGAAATGCTTTTTTTGTTAATTCATTGCCTTTCTTTTCTTCTGTTCCGATATTTAAGAGGCCGACGCGCGGATTTTTTAAGCCTCTTACCTTTTCGGCATACAGCGAGCCCATGATGGCAAACTGCAGCAAATGTTCCGGCTTGGCTTCCGCGTTTGCGCCGAGATCGAGCATGACAAAACCGCGCCCGTCCGTTGTCGGGAGCACCGGGGCAAGGGCCGGCCTTTCAATACCTTCAATCCTGCCAACCACAAAGAGACCGGATGCCATTAGAGCGCCCGTATTTCCGGCCGAGATGCACGCGTCCGCTTCCCCGTCTTTCACGGCTTGGGCCATACGCACCATGGAAGAATTTTTTTTGCGGCGAACTGCCCGCACCGGTTCGTCTGTTCCAGATATTACCTCATCGGTATGGATAACGGCAACGCGGTCAGACGTTTCCAGTTCCTTCCTGATTTGCGTTTCGTCCCCGAACAGGATAAACGCCGTGTCCGGAAATGCGTTTACAGCCCGGTTAATCCCTTGTACAATTTCTTTTGGGGCATAATCCCCGCCCATTGCATCAATTGCTAATTTCATTCTGTTCAGCCCCGTTTCTAAAATCAAGCTTTTCCCGTGCGAAAGTTTTCCCGGCCATGCCGCAACCGGGGTTGCCGGTCCCCGGGAAAATGGTTTACCTGTCCGCGAAGCATAGTTAAGCACTGCCGCCTTTTCCGGCATGATCCCGATACATTTCAAATTCGCCTTTAAAGACGAGGTCACGGCCGACATAGCTTTCAACAAACACAGTCGTTCTGCCGTTTTCCTGATTGACGTTCGCCACTTTTGCCTTGGCAATGACGCGGTCGCCGATTTTCGCGGACCGCAAAAACCGGATGGTGGCTTTCGCCGTGAGGGCCAGTTCATCATCAATGACGGCAACGGCAAGCGAGTTGGCCTGCGCAAACAGATGATGCCCGCGGGCGATGGCGTTTCGCTTAAAAACATGTTCTTTTTTGACATCAAAAATAGAGATGGCGCTGCGATCCAATTCGATATCGATCACTTCCCCGACGACTTCTTCGATCGGCAGCGCCCTTACTTCATTGGCGAACCGCTTTTCAGCAACGTTTTTGATCCTTTCCCGCAGTTCCGGAATGGAAAGCTCCAGCCGGTCAAGGCGGATCGTCTGCACGCTGACATGGTATTTTTCCGCCAGTTCTTCATCAGTAATAAAAGGATTCTGCCTGATGGTTTCCTGCAAACTTTGCTGCCGGTCCTTTTTTTTCATTTTCATGGGTGACACCATCCGAAATTTTAGGACTTGGTACTAATCGTAGTATATAGAAAGAAAAGGAAGTTTGCAAGAATTGCCAAAGCTGCCCTGGCAAAACGCAAACTCCCTTTAGTCCAGTTTCTCCCCTTCGAGCACACCTGATGCTTCAAGCTGGCGCCGCAAGTGTGAAAAAGCCGGGCCATGCCAGAATGTATCGGAACTGATCAATTGCTGCGCATCCTGCCTGGCTGTTTCAAGCGCCCGGAAATCATGGACCATATCGGCCACTTTAAATTCCGGCAGCCCGCTTTGTTTTTTTCCGAAAAAATCGCCGGGTCCGCGAAGCTCGAGATCTTTTTCGCTCAAAACAAAGCCGTTGTCCGTTTCCGTCATAATTTTCATCCGCTCTTTGCCGATTTCTGTTTTCGGGTCGGCGAGCAAAATACAATACGATTGCGCATCGCCTCTGCCGACACGGCCGCGCAACTGGTGAAGCTGGGCAAGGCCGAACCGTTCGGCATCATAAATGACCATAATGGTCGCATTCGGCACATTGACCCCGACTTCGACAACCGTTGTCGACACAAGCACCTGAATTTCGTTGCGGCTGAACGCTTTCATGACTGCTTCCTTTTCGTCACCCGGCAGCCTGCCATGCATCAGCCCGGCTGTATACCTGCCATTAAAATATTGGTTTAAAATGGCATACACATCAATCGCGTTCTGGACGTCAAGCTTATCGGATTCCTCGATGAGCGGACAAATGACATACGCCTGTCTGCCTTTTTTGAGCTCTTTTTCGATAAAGCCGAGCACCCTTTCGAACAGATTGTTTTTCACCCAGTACGTTTCAATCTTTTTCCGGCCAGCTGGCATCTGGTCAATGACAGAAACATCCATTTCGCCGAACACGGTGATGGCAAGCGTCCGCGGAATGGGCGTCGCCGTCATAAAAAGCACATCCGGATTCATCCCTTTTTCGCGAAGGATCCGTCTTTGCTCAACCCCGAACCGGTGCTGTTCATCTGTGATCACAAGGCCGAGCCGCGAAAATGCCACATCTTCCTGAATTAAAGCATGCGTGCCGATTAAAATATCGATACCGCCAGTTCCAAGCTGTTCCAAAAGCGCTTTTCGCCGTTTCCCTTTTACGGTGCTCGTCAGTAAAGCGACCTGGACGCCGTGCGGTTCGAGCAGCTGGCAAAGCGATTCGGCATGCTGCTCGGCGAGAATTTCCGTCGGGACCATCAGTGCCCCTTGAAATCCCGCCGTCACCGCAGCGTATAGCGCAATCGCAGCAACGACCGTCTTCCCGGAGCCGACATCCCCCTGGAGTAAACGGTTCATGCGGAACGGCGACTTCATGTCCGCGCAAATTTCGTTTACCACTCTTTTCTGGGCGGCCGTCAATGAAAACGGCAAGGAGTCGATAAAATGTCTTAATTTCCGCACATCATAGCGGATGGCCCGGCCGTTTGAATGTTCGCGCTCGAATTTCCTTAACGCCTGCATCTTCAGCTGAAAAGCCAAAAACTCTTCGTATACAATGGTCCTTCTCGCCATTTTCACTTCTTGTTCCGATTTTGGGAAGTGCATCGCAAACATGGCCTGCTTTTTCGGCATTAATTTATATTTTGCAAGCATTTCTGCCGGGAGCGCCTCTTCGATTTCACTGCCATAAGCATGAAAGGCGGATTGAATGTATTTGCGCAACGTTTTTACCGTCATTTTTCCTTTCACCGCATAGACGGGCCCGAATCCGGACGTTTGATCAGCCGTGCCTGTTTTTACGGATTGGGCCGTAATCGTCTGCCGGTGCATGTCCCATTTTCCGGTAACCGTAATCTCATCATGGACATGGATTTTCTTTTTCAAATACGGCTGGTTAAAACAGACAACCGTAATGAGAAAATCGCCTGCGAACACTTTCATCGACAGGCGTGACCGTTTTTTTGAATAATAGATGAGGGAGGGTTCGCTATGCACCCTCCCCGTCACCGTCACCCGTTCATCATGCCCGACTTCACGCAAATCTTTGAGCCGGTCATCTTCATACCGGAAAGGAAAATAAGTAAGCAGGTCATAGATGGTAAAAATCCCCATCTGCCCGAGGCTTGCTTCCGTTTCTTCGCCGATCCCTTTTAAAACGGATACCGGCAGATCAAGCGGGCTATTCATGCAGATCAAGCGGCATACCGAAAATTTTGGCTTCCAGTTTCCGGGCGGTCGGCGTATCCGCCAAGCCTCCCCGCGCTGTTTCTTTGAGCGCAGTCGGCATCTGCTGCCCGACGCGGTACATCGCATCAATCACTTCATCGCAAGGGATCCGGCTTTTAATGCCGGCAAGCGCCATATCTGCCGCAACCATTGCATTGGCCGCCCCCATTGCATTCCGTTTCACGCATGGTACTTCCACAAGACCGGCAACAGGATCGCATACGAGGCCGATCATATTTTTCAACGTAATGGCCATCGCATGGGCACATTGATCCGGTGTGCCGCCCGCCATCTCAACGATAGCCGCGGCAGCCATCCCGGCGGCTGATCCGACTTCTGCCTGGCAGCCGCCTGCTGCGCCGGAAATAAACGCATTATTGGCCACCACAAAACCGAATGCGCCGGCTGTAAATAAGAAACGGACCATTTCTTCACGCGTCGGATGCAGTTTGTTTTTGACCGCAAAGAACGTTCCCGGCACGACGCCGGCAGAACCGGCTGTCGGCGTTGCGCAAATCGTTCCCATTGCCGCGTTCACTTCATTTGTCGCAACGGCTTTGCTGACGGCATCCAAAATGGTGGCGCCGGATAAGAAATTGCCTTTTTCAATATATTTTTGCAGCAGTACGGCATCGCCGCCCGTAAGCCCTGAGTGGGAGTGGACGCCGGCAATCCCTTTTTCAACTGCTTTTTCCATCACAGCCAGATTTTCATCCATCTTTTTTATGATGGCTTCCCTCGATTTTCCGGTTACTTCCATTTCTTGCTCTATCATAATTTCCGAGATTTTTTTATTTTGCTGTTCGGCCAGTTCTACAAGCTCAGCAACATTCCGAAACATAATTTCCCTCCTTCAATATCCATGCTGCTTCTCCTGGCACAGGCAAGGATGCACGCACATTTTTTAAAGACAGCCAAAAGAAAGCGCCACCTGCTTAGCAGCTGCGCTTTTTTCTCACTATTAATCTACAACTCTTGCAACCTGGGTAATATTCGGGAGCTGCTTTATCTCTTCAATGACGGCGTCATCGAGATTCTGGTCCACTTCGATAGCCATCAAGGCCATCTTTCCGGCTTCTTTGCGCGATACTTCCATATGGCCGATATTGATTTCATGTGCTGATAAAATATTGGATACGGCCGCAATCGCCCCGTAGCGATCCTGGTGAACGACGAGCACAGCCGGATGGTGGCCGGATAAATGCAGTTCAAAGCCGTTCAGTTCTGTCACTTCAATTTTTCCGCCGCCGATTGAGATACCGGTCAGTTCCATATCTCCCGATGCGTCGCCCATCCGGATCTTTACCGTGTTCGGGTGATCCGTGACGGCGCTTTCCACGAAAAACTTTACCGAAAGTCCGTGCTGTTCCGCAATCTGAAGAGAAGATTTGATCCGTTCATCATCCGTGTCAAAATCGAGCAGGCCGCCGACAATGGCAACGTCTGTGCCGTGACCTTTATAGGTGGTCGCGAACGATCCGTAAAAATGGATGTCTGCCCACTGTGGCTGCCTGCCGAATAAGCTTCTCGCCACCCGACCGATGCGCGCGGCACCTGCTGTATGGGAGCTCGAGGGCCCGATCATCACCGGGCCGATAATATCAAAAACACTTTTATATTTCATTGCGCATCACACCCACATTATTGTGTTTTTTCGCGATTTCAATCTTGGTGGGTGCGCCCCGTTTTTCAGGCCGCACCCGCCGTTGTGCTGATTTTAAAGTTTGCCGGGCAAAACCGGGTTGGTTCGGCCGGCTCGCCCGAACTGGAACCTTTTTACCAAAAAAGAATGGATGAAAGCTTTGCACTTGAAAGCGCTGCAACAGATGAAAACAAACAGCAGCGGATGGTGCATTTTTTCGTATTCAGCAAGCTCTTTTTATAATATGCGGGCAAGCAATCTTATTCCACTGCCAAAATAAAGGAATATAACGGCTGCCTGCCTTCATGGACTTCGATTTCTATCTCCGGCCAGTTGGTTTCAATATAGGAAACGAGTTCGTTTACCTGTTCCTTGCTGACATCTTTTCCGTATATGACGGTGGCAATTTCATCTTCCGCGCCGATCATGTGCGAAAGCAGCTGCCCGGATGCTTCCAACAGGGCAGGACTCGTTTTGACGATTTTCCCTTCGTAAATCCCCATATAATCCCCTTTTTTGATGGAGATGCCGTCAATATTCGTATCCCTGACCGCATTGGTAACCTGGCCGGATTTCACGCGGCCGAGCGCTTCTTCCATTGCTTGGACGTTTTTGTCAAACGGCTGTCCGGGGTTAAATGCGAGCAGCGCCGCCATTCCCTGCGGCACGGTTTTAGACGGGACAATAGCCACTTTTTCTTCCGCTAGTTCCGCTGCCTGCTCGCTTGCCATGACAATATTTTTATTGTTCGGTAAAATGATGATTTGTTTTGCGTTTGCCTCTTCAATGGCTTTCAATATGTCCTCGGTGCTCGGGTTCATCGTCTGGCCGCCTTCAATGACAACATCGGCGCCGATGCTTTTAAACAGCGCAGCGATTCCGTCCCCCATGGCAACCGTAATCACACCGTAATCTTTCTTTTCTTTTTTCTCCTGTTCCGCTCCGTTTTCGCCAACAAGCGCATGATGCGTTTCGCCCACTATCGCGCTGTGCTGCTCGCGCATATTGTCCACTTTTAACTTAATGAGGCTGCCGTATTGCTGGCCGTAGTTCAAAACATCACCCGGGCGCTCAGTGTGGACATGGACTTTCACGATATCATCATCCGAAATGACCAGGAGGGAATCCCCGAAACGGCTCATATCACTGCGGAACCGCTCCTCCGAGAATGTCTTGGCGGACGGTTTGGAGCGGTCGAGCCTGACCATGATTTCCGTGCAGTACCCATATTTGATATCTTCCGTACGCATAAAGTCCTGCACATGCTTATGGTGTTCGGCGTTTACGAGCTCGTCCATTGACGGCATGACGGACGGTGTATCCGGCAGCTCTTCCCCTTTTAACTCGGCAAGAAAGCCTTCATAAATAAAAACAAGCCCCTGGCCGCCGCTGTCGACCACGCCGACTTCTTTTAACACCGGCAACATGTCCGGCGTCCGGCTCAGCGTCGTTTTCGCTTCCCCGAGGATCGCTTCCATGACTGCCGCCAGATCCTTTTCGGTTTTCGCCGTTTGCACGCCTTTTTTGGCCGCTTCCCTTGCAACGGTGAGAATCGTTCCTTCAACCGGCTTCATGATCGCCTTAAAAGCGCTCTCGATCCCGGCCTGAAAAGCCGCTGCAAACTCTTTTGCGGAAATATGCGCTTTTGTTTCAATCGATTTGGAGAAGCCGCGGAACAGCTGGGATAAAATCACGCCCGAATTGCCCCGCGCGCCCATCAGCAGCCCTTTTGCAAAACTTGCGGCAACGGACCCGATATGCGCCTGGACATTTTTTTGCACTTCCTTTGCACCGGAAGTCATCGTTAAATTCATATTTGTTCCCGTATCGCCATCAGGGACAGGGAATACATTCAGGGCGTCAACCGTTTTGGCATTTGCCGCAAGATGGTTCGCCCCTTGTATGACCATTTCTGCAAAACGCTTTCCATCCAGTGATGTAACCACAAAATTTCCTCCTCGTTACGGGTTCGCGACACGCACGCCCTGAACGTAAATATTAATGGCATCAACTGATAAGCCGACTGTTTGATTCAGCGTATATTTTACTTTCTGCTGGACGTTGCGGGCGATTTCGGAAATTTTTGTCCCATAGCCCACAATAATATACATGTCAATTTCCACTTTTTCATCCTGTTGACGCACAATAACGCCCCTCGAGAAGTTTTCTTTGCGCAGGATTTCTGTAATGCCGTCTTTGATTTGATTTTTCGAGGCCATGCCGACAATGCCGAAACAGTCGATGGCTGCACCTCCTGCAAGCGTGGCGACGACTTCATTCGATATATCAATTTGTCCATAATGCGTATTTATTTCAATCGGCATAAATCGCTCCCCCTTATCTTCACTGTTTCTAAACCGGATTTGACCTGCTACCGCCATTGTACTATAAGACAGGGTACATGGAAAGCAGAGCAGGCCTGCATTGTTATAGTTTACCACAAAACAGGGTGCTCTGCATGTATACTCACCGGCAAGACTTGCATTGTGTCTTCCAATATGATAAATTATTATAGTGAATTTTTAACGAAAAATGAAGAGATGAAAGCATAAATATGTTCTATTTCTGCTTTGCAACAGAAGGAGGGAATACAATGCCGAAAAAATGTGCAATTACAGGACGTAAAACGGTATCCGGCAATAAACGTTCTCACGCCATGAACGCAAACAAACGCACCTGGAAAGCGAACTTGCAAAAAGTGCGCATTCTGGTGGACGGCAAACCGCAACGCGTCTGGGTTTCTGCCCGCGCTTTGAAATCCGGGAAAGTCGAACGTGTATAAGGCAAAAACAGGAAGCCGGGCATCCGGTTTCCTGTTTTTTTTGCGGCAAAAAAACCGGCGCGCCGCCGATTTTCCCGCTGTGTAGAATGAACTGCCCCACGAACCGCCATGCGTCCATTTTATCTCTTATCCTTTTTTAAAAGTCCCCAGCATGGCCCTGACAATACCGCCCAAAAATTTAGGCAGTTTAATCGTATAAAATTTCATGTATGTCCCTCCCCATTCAAATACAATCCGGGTCTCCCGCACATTATATTCATGCGTAAGCGAAAAGGATACAGCCTGCTTGTTCATGAAATATCATTAATCATGGCTTCTTACCATCATTAATATGCCGCTTGAAAAAGAAAAAGTACCAAAATCACGGATTAGTTCATTGCTGACACAAAGGGTGGTGCCCCTTACAATATGCCGGTTTTCAAGCGGATACTTAAATCCGGTTAAAAAGATCCCTTCTACCTCTTCCGTCAACGGGAGAAAAGAAACATACGGATACGCATCCATTTTTTCAATCGTATAAGTTCCGGGCAAAAACATTTCCACGAGATTCTGCCTGTCGATCATTTCTATTTTTCCTTTAAATTGCAAAGCTTTTTCATGTACAAGTAAAAGGACATTGGTAAAAGCATGATCGAGCCGTCCGCCGGTAGCACCAAAAATGCGGATCACATCCGGATCCTGGCTGATTGCCCACATCAAGGCCAGCTCCATATCGGTCTCATCTTTTTCGGGCTGGAATTTGCGAATATGCTCAAGTTTCCGGTTGATCCAGTCCCATTCTTCCTGATTGACAGAATCAAAGTCGCCAAAGGCCATTTCCGGGATGATCCCTTGTTTAAGCAAATGCAGCACGCCCCTGTCTACACCTGCCCATGCCGCTCGTTTGTCCTCCGCATATGGCGCAAGATCCGGTACATTTTCGGGCGGGCCGCCTGCTAAAATATAGATTTTCTTTTCCATGCCTCATTCCCCTTTTATACGACGGATTTAAGACAACCTGATGCTTTGTCCACTCCCCGCGGGTTTTTCATGCAGAAAAAGCCGGATGAACCCCGGCTGTTGTTTTACTGCCCGTATTTTAATGCCTGGATCGCTTTTTTCCGGTTCTTGCTTTTAAAAATATTGGAGCCCGCAACCAGCACCGTTGCACCGGCCTGTGTGCATTTTTGCGCTGTTTCCGGATGGATGCCGCCGTCGACTTCAATGTCAAATGCAAGCCCCTGCTCTTTTTTTAAACGGTGCAGTTTTTCAATTTTCGGGACAACGGATTCAATAAAAGCCTGTCCGCCAAACCCGGGATTGACCGTCATCAGCAATACAAGGCCGACATCCCCCAGTATGGGCGCAATCCATTCGACCGGTGTGGCGGGATTTAAGACAACGCCGGGATTTACACCAAGGGACCGGATTTCCTGGATCGTCCGGTGGAGATGCCTGCACGCTTCCACATGGACAGAAATTGTATCCGCCCCTGCTTTCGCAAAAGCTTCCAAATACTGGTCCGGATTTTCAATCATTAAATGGACGTCGAGCGGAAGCTTTGTGACCGGCCGCACCGCCCCAACAACGAGCGGCCCCATCGTAATGTTCGGCACAAAATGGCCGTCCATTACATCAATATGGATCCAGTCCGCCCCGCCTTCCTCCACATCTTTAATTTCCTCTCCCAGTTTTGCAAAATTTGCAGACAAAATAGAAGGTGCGATTTTTACCATCGTCAATACCTCGGCTTTCTGTTTTTAATTTCCTGAAGAAACTGGATGTAATGGCTGTACCGGAATGAAGCGATCTCCCCTTCGGCCAAAGCGGCTTTTACCGCACAATGCGGCTCGTTTTCATGCAGACAGCCACGGAACTTGCAGCCGGCCGATTTTTCACTGATTTCCGGAAAATAGGCCCCGAGCTCCGTGAATTCCACGCCGGCGAAGTCGAGTGAGCTGAAACCCGGCGTATCCGCGACGAGCCCGCCTCCGACCGGCAATAGTTCAACATGGCGGGTAGTGTGCTTCCCTCTGCCCAGATGCGTGGAAATTTCATTTGTTTTTAAACCCAAAGCAGGGTCCAGACGGTTGAGAATGGACGTTTTCCCCACTCCGGACTGGCCGCAAAAGACGGTGATTTTTCCTTTCAATGCCGAAAGCAAAGCATCTGCCCCTTCGCCTGCTTTCGCCGACGACAAAATAACCGGGTAACCGATTTGCCGGTATACTGCAAGCGTCTCGAGCAGCTTTTCTTTTTCATCCGCGCCCAAGAGATCGCATTTTGTGATCAGAATAAGCGGCCGAATCAGGTTCTTTTCAATTGGGACTAAAAAACGGTCCAAAAGCAGCGTAGAAAAGGCTGGTTCTTTTGCGGAAAAAACCAAAACAGCCTGATCCACATTGGCAATCGGTGGACGGACGAGTTCATTCTTTCTTTCGCCGATGTCCAAAATATAACCTTCCCGCCCGTTTTCTTTTTGGAATTCGACATGGTCCCCGACGAGCGGGGTGATTTTCCTTTTCCGGAAGACACCTCTGCCCCTGCATTGGTAAATTTCGCCGTCTTCACGATTTTTCACATAGTAAAAGCCGCTTAAAGCCTTGATGATTTTTCCTTCTGCCATACATCCACCTCCATCTCTCCGACATTTTCAAACCAGGGGAGGCGCCGGGTTACGGCCCGGCGCTTTCTCAGTTAAGAAAGGATAAATTTTTCAATTTCTACTTTCCTAACGCATAAATGCAACGACGGCGCTGCTCTCGCCTAAGGATGGGACGCCCGCGTTTTCTTAATTTGGATACGGAACGGTCTCTTCGGCGATGACTTTGCCATCCCTCATGATTTTGTATGTCGCCTCTTTCCCGTATTCAATCGTGAACTCCAGCTGTTTTTTCACCGTTTTCGTAATCTCAAACGTTTGAACAGGTGCGGACATCGAATGGTTCATGTCTTCAATAAAAATTTGCACTTCCTGTTTCGGGTTTTCTTGTGCAGATGCATCTGTTTTGCCGCCGGAATCGTTTCCGTTTGATTCGCTGTTGCTGTCACCGGACTGGCTGTTTCCGTCCGACCCGGAACTTTCGCTATTGTTTTCATTTGTGCTCCCGGCGGAATCCGTGTCCGGCTCATACGGGATCGTTACTTCCTTTGTGACCGTCTTTGGCGGCATTTCTTTCTGTCCTTTGCTGATGGTCACTTTTACGACCGA
Organism: Weizmannia agrestimuris; assembly: GCF_943193165.1. Taxonomy (NCBI): domain Bacteria; kingdom Bacillati; phylum Bacillota; class Bacilli; order Caryophanales; family Bacillaceae; genus Heyndrickxia; species Weizmannia agrestimuris. The sequence continues at coordinate 20,102 of NZ_CALPDC010000001.1, read as the reverse complement.
GCCTTTTTTCAGCTCGGTTCCCGGCTGCGGGGATTGCGAAATGACATGGTCCTTTTTCACGGTATCCGAATAATCTTTTCCGGCATATTCAATGGAAAAACCGGATGTTTTTTCATATGCGTCCAGCTGTTTTTTTGAAAATCCAGTTAAATCCCCGACTGCATAAATTTCCGGGCCTTTGCTTACAGTAAAGGTAAGCACCGTGCTTTCGGGCACCACTTTTTTATCGGGCGCGGGATCCTGTGATATAATGGTCCCTTGCGCACTGTCATCGTATACTTCTTCTTTATCGATGTCTTTAAAATGTTCCCCAGTCAATAAATTCACGACATCGTCAAACTGCCTGCCGGTATAATCGGACAGGGTAAATGTTTCTTTTCCCGTGCTGATATAAAGGGAAACTTTTGTCCCCTCTTTGATTTTTTCCCCGGCTTCGGGATCCGTTTTGATCACCTGCCCCTTTGGTACCGTTTCGCTTGTTGTTTTAATCTTCTCCCCGGTTTTCAGACCATGCGCCGTAAGCACGGCGGCAGCAGCATCCGCCGTTTTGCCTGATACTGACGGGACGCTGACGGTTTTCGGGCCGAGCAGGGACGGCAGCAACAAGGCGGCAAGGCCGGCAAGCACGACCAGAAAGGCAAGGGTGCCGACAACGAACGGCCATTTTTTCCGCCGTTTTTTCTCTTTTTTGTCCCGCTTTGTGTCCGGTTTCTTTTCCTTTTCATTTTCTCCGGCCGGATTTGCGATAATGGTTTCTTCATTCCGGTCGGGGCCGGCAGCCACTTCGGAAATCACCGGCATAATTTTCGTCTGATCTTCGTCTTCCGGGATAACAAATTTCGGTTCATTCAGCCTTTCCGGCAGGAGTGCGGTGCGGATATCCTCCCCCATTTCTTCGGTGCTGTTATAACGGTAAAACGGATCTTTCGCCGTTGCTTTTAAAACAATATTTTCAACACTTTGGGGAATATCGGGATTCCACCTTTTCGGCGACGGCGTCTCGCTTTGCAAATGTTTTAAAGCAATGGAAACGGCAGATTCCCCGGAAAAAGGAAGCCTTCCCGTTAAAAGCTCGAACATCACGATGCCGAGTGCGTATATATCCGATTTATATGTGGCAACACCGCCCCTTGCCTGCTCGGGGGAAAGATAATGGACCGAACCGAGCACGGCATTTGTCCGGGTGATTGAAGTAGCGGATAAAGCCATGGCAATCCCGAAGTCCGTAATTTTCACAACGCCGTCATGGCTGATTAAAATATTTTGCGGCTTAATGTCACGGTGGATAATATGGTTGTCATGGGCATGTGCGATCGCCGCTGCAAGCTGTCCCATAATGTCCAGCGTTTTCTCAACGGAAACCGGGCCGTTTTGCTGTATGTATTGTTTTAACGTCATGCCCTCGACATTTTCCATGACGATATAATTTAAATCGTCCTCTTCGCCAACATCATAAATACTGACAATATTCGGATGGACCAGGCTCGTTGCCGATTGGGCCTCCCTGTGAAAACGTTGGATAAACTCCGGCTCATTTGCAAAATCCGGGCGCAGCACTTTGACGGCCACATCACGGTCCAAAATCATATCGCGGGCCAGATAGACGTTTGCCGTGCCGCCGCCGCCGATCAGGCTTTTGACTTTATAGCGGCCGCTGATCCGTCTTCCGATTAACATTAAGGGCACCCGCCTTTATTGCGGCCGGACGAAAGAAGCACAATCGTAATATTGTCTTCCCCACCGTTTTCATTGGCATAATCCACGAGCATGTCCGCTTTCTCCCCAAGCGGCAGATCTTTTTCCAGCACTTCTTTCATCACTTCCGTCGGCACTTTATTCGACAGGCCGTCTGAACAAAGCAGCAAAGTATCATTTTCTTCAAATACAATCGTTTTTAAGTCGGGCGAGATCGAATCTTCCGTCCCGAGCGCTTTCAGGATCACATTTTTATGTGGGTGATTTTCGGCGTCTTCTTTTGAAATCTGGCCGGTTTTGACCAGTTCATTGACCAGCGAATGATCTTCCGTCAGCTGCTGGAAGCCGTTTTCATTAAAAATATAGCCGCGGCTGTCTCCGATATTGGCGATGGAAATAAAGCCTTCGGTGCAGACCGCTGCAACCAGTGTGGTGCCCATTCCTTCGCATTCAGGGTGATGGGCGGCATGTTCAAATAAACGGGCATTCACCTCGCCGATCGTCTCGGAAAGCCACGCCTCCGCGGACTCCGCATCGGCAACCGGGCCGAATTTTTCAAACGCTTCTTTAAAACATTGCACCGTCATGCCGCTCGCAATGTCACCCGCACGATGGCCGCCCATGCCATCCGCAACAATCGCAAGGAGATCACCGCCGGCATTTTCAAAGACTCCCCCACTGTCTTCGTTATGCTGCCTTACTCTGCCCTTGTCCGTTTTGTAGACAGATTCCATTATACCCCCACCTTCATACTCTTTGACGTGTTTATCATCAGGCAAACCTATGCTTTACCGGCCTTTTTGCGGATGCTGGCGATGAAAAATCCGTCCCCGCCGAAGTCCTGCGGAAAAATCTGCATCCGGTATCCGTCAACGCAAGATTCCATTGCTTCCGGGACGTGCAGCGGATACGGTTCAAATTCCGGATGTTCCTGCAAAAATGTTTCAATCGTCCCTTCGTTTTCTTTCCGGTCAACGGTGCACGTGCTGAAAACAAGGATGCCGTCCGGTTTTAACAGTTCCGACACGCCCGATAAAATCGAAAGCTGGACCTGCTTTAGCGCATGGATATCGTCAACGGTTTTCGCATATTTGATATCCGGTTTCCGTCGCAGCACGCCAAAACCTGTGCACGGCGCGTCGACAAGAATGCGGTCAAAAGTATTTTTTTCAAAACGGGCGCCTGCATCCCGGCTGTCCATCGCAATCGCTTCGACCTGTCCGGTACCGAGCCTCTCTGCATTTTCCTGAACCAGTTTTACTTTATGCGGATGGAGATCGAGCGCGACAACTTCTCCCGTTCCTTCTAACTTTTCCGCAATATGGGTCGTTTTTCCGCCCGGTGCCGCACAAGCGTCCAGAATCCGCTGGCCTTCCTGGATGCAAAGCGCATAGGCAACCGCCATCGAACTTTCATCCTGGATGGTGAAGAGCCCTTCTTTAAAGCATGCCGAGCGGGCAAGATTGCCTTTTCGTGAGCGGACAGCTTCCGGAATAACCGGGCTCCGCTCAACGGTAAACCCTTCCCGCTCCAGTTTTTCGATGACTTCTTCCACGGATGCCCGGTTCAGGTTCACCCTTGCTGTCTGTAACGGCGGAATCAGGTTTGCTTCACACATTTCTTTCGTCGTTTTATAGCCGTAAGCTTCCGCCCATCTTGCCACAAGCCAGTGCGGATGGCTCGTTGCCACCGATAATCTTTCAAGCGGGTCTTCTATTTCCTTTAAACTTCTGAGCCCCCCGCGCTGGATGGCGCGCAAAACGCCGTTGACCATTCCGGAAATCCCGCGGTGGCCCCGTTTTTTGGCGATCTCCACCGCTTCAAAAATAATCGCGCGGTCAGGGATTTTATCTAAGTATACCATTTGATATAAAGACAAGCGCAACAAAATCCGCACCCAATTTTCAATTTTTTTGCGCAAAAACGGGGCGAGAAAATAGTCCAGTGTCTGTTTTCTCTGCAACGTGCCATAAGTGATTTCCGTAAGCAGCGCCCGGTCAGGACCGTGGAACCGGTATTTTTCAATATAGCGGTCAAGCAGCAAATTGCTGTACGACTCGTTTTTCTCCACTGCCTCCAAAAGTTCAAGCGCCGCTTCACGGACATTTTTCCGATCTTTACTCATCTTCATCTCCAAATTTCATTCCGGGTGCAAGGCCGCCCGCTGAACCGTTTAAAAATTGTGCAACCGCCATCCGTTTCTTCCCGGCAGGTTGCAGTTCCGTCACTTTAATGCCGGTTGTGTTGCCCGTTGCGACCACGATCCCGTCTTTTTCTATCGTGACGATGGTGCCCGGCTCCGCCTGCTCAGAAAGCGGCACTTTTTCGCTTTTCCATATTTTAAACGTCTTTCCGCCAAGCACGGTGTAGGCAACCGGCCACGGGCACAGCCCCCTGATTTGGTTGTAAATGACTTCCCCCGGTTTTTTCCAATCGATTTTTTCCTGGCTGCGCGTAATATTGTGGGCAAACGTCGCCTTCTGTTCATCCTGCGGCACCGGCGTCACTTCTTTTGCCAAGATTTTCGGAAGCGTTTCGGATAAAAGCACAGCGCCCGCTTTGCTCAGCTTGTCATGGAGGGTGCCGGCATCATCGGTTTCTTCAATTTCGACTTCCCGCTGGCTGAAAATGTCGCCGGCATCGAGTTTTTCCGCCATGTACATAATGGTGACGCCGGTCTTTTTCTTCCCTTGTAAAATAGCCGTATGGATCGGCGCCCCGCCACGCAGTTCCGGCAGCAGTGACGCATGGACATTGATGCAGCCGAACGGGGGCGCATCAAGCAATGCTTTCGGCAAAATCTGCCCGTATGCGCATGTAACCACAACATCCGGTTTGAGCGCCAAAATACGGGCGAGGCTTTCCGGCTCGCGCAATTTTTCCGGCTGAAAAACCGGAATGCCGTGCTTTTCCGCCTCCCGTTTTACAGGCGGAGGGGTTAAAACCTGTTTTCTGCCAACCGGCCTATCCGGCTGCGTCACAACGCCAATGACCTCGTACCCGTCGCGGATCAAAGTCTGTAAAACCGGCACGGCAAAATCCGGCGTTCCCAAAAACACCACTTTCGTCATTCGGCATCGGCCTCCTCAAAAACCAAGTCTTCCTCATCCACATAATCAATGATTTTGGACGTAAACAAAACGCCGTGCAGATGGTCGATTTCATGCTGCAAAGCGCGGGCAAGGAAATCTTCCGCTTCAATGGTGAACGCCCTTCCGTTTGCATCCTGTGCTTTTACTTTCACATAATGGGCGCGCGAAACCGTCCCATAAACGCCGGGAAAACTCAGGCAGCCTTCGACATCCGTCTGTTCCCCGCGCCTTGTTACGATTTTCGGATTGATGAGGTCAATCCGGCCTGTTTCATCCCCGGTATCGACAACGGCGATTTGCTGGTTGATGCCGACTTGCGGGGCGGCAAGGCCGACCCCGTCCGCTTCAAGCATCGTTTCATACATTTCATCCAGTACCGCTTTTAAAGACGGGCCGAATGCCGTGACCCGTTTGCATTTTTCCTCCAAAATAGCGGCAGGATATTTTACAATCTCCATCATTTCGAATCACTCGTTCCTGTTACATCATCATATTAGGATTGACATCGACCGCGATGCTTAATCCTTCCGAGGCAATCTGGTGCTGGAAATGTTCCAGCAAAACAGATAATGTTTCATTGAGCCGCGGTTCCCGTTTGTATTTTATCAGACATTGGTAACGATATCTATTTTTCACACGGGGTACCGGGCATGCCGAAGGGCCTAAAATCACGCTTCCGCCCGACACCCGGTTCCGCATAAAGCCTGCGATTTTTTCGGCTGCGGACATGGCTTTCATCACATTTTCATGGCTGACCGTAATCAGGGTGAGATAGTAAAAAGGAGGATAGGCGCCCACTTTCCGCATTCTCATTTCCTGGCGGTAAAAGCGTTCATAGTCCTGTTCCCCTGCAAATTGGATGCTGTAATGTTCGGGGGTATAGGTTTGGACAACAACCTCGCCTTCCAGCTGGTGCCGCCCCGCGCGCCCGCTTACTTGCGTTAAAAGCTGAAACGTTTTTTCAGACGCCCTGAAATCGGGTAAATGGAGTATCGTGTCCGCATTCAGCACGCCGACAAGCGTAATATTTGGGAAATCGAGCCCTTTTGCAATCATCTGCGTCCCAAGCAAAATATCGGCTTCCCCGTTTGCAAAGCTTTGCAGCATCCGTTCATGTGCCCCTTTGCGGCCGGTTGTATCGACATCCATCCGGATCACGCGCGCTTCGGGCAACAGCCGCCCCAGTTCCTCTTCCACTTTCTGCGTCCCTGTCCCGAAATAACGAATATGGGAACTCCCGCATTCCGGGCATGTTGCGGGCACAAATGTCTCGTAACCGCAGTAATGGCATTTCATTTCGTTTGTAGAGCGGTGATAAGTAAGCGAGATATCACAGTTCGGGCATTGCTGCACATACCCGCAGTCCCGGCACATGACAAAGGAGGAGTATCCCCTTTTATTCAGCAGCAGCACGGTTTGCTGTTTTTTCTCCAGACGGTCTTTCAATTTTTCAAAAAGCTCTCTTGAGAACATGGAACGGTTGCCTGCGCGCAATTCTTCGCGCATATCGACAATCGAAACCTCGGGAAGCGGGTGGTTGTTCATCCGTTTTCCCATTTTCAGCAAAGTATAGACCCCTTTTTGTGCGCGGGCAAATGATTCAAGCGACGGGGTGGCGCTGCCGAGTATGACCGGGCAATGGTGGTTTTTGCTCCGGAAAAGGGCGACGTCCCTCGCATGGTAGCGCGGGTTGTCCTCCTGTTTGTAGCTGTTTTCATGTTCTTCATCAATAATAATGATGCCAAGATTTTCAAGCGGGGCAAAAATCGCCGACCGCGCCCCGACGACCACTTTCGCTTCTTTGCGGGTAATTTTCCGCCATTCATCGTATTTTTCGCCGACCGATAAGCCGCTGTGCAAAACCGCCACGTCTTTGCCGAAACGGCTTTTAAAACGGTTCACCATTTGCGGCGTAAGAGAAATTTCCGGCACAAGGACAATCGCCTCTTTTCCCTGGTTCAGCACTTCCTGTATCGACTGGAGATAAATTTCCGTTTTTCCGCTACCGGTTACGCCAAAAAGCAAAAACGTTTCATTTCTGTTTTCGCGGACAGCGGAGAGGACCGGGCCAATTGCCTGTTTCTGCTCCGCAGTTAAAGCATGTGGCACGCTCTTTTGAAATTGGTGGCCGGCATACGGGTCGCGGTACGATTCTTCCTGTTTTTCTTCCAACCATCCTTTTTCAAGCAATGTTTTGATAACCGCCCGCGATACGCCAGCTGTTTCCGCCAGTTCGGGAGAAGGCATCTTAGCATCCGGATTTTCCAGGAAAAATTGCAGCACCTGCTTTTGCTTCGGTGCATTTTTCGGCACTTCTTCCATCCGTTTTTCAAGCTCGTCTTTGGACAGCGGGCAGAAAATAAGCCGGACCGTTTTCTTATTGGCTTTGCTTTTGACTTCGTACACGACTTCCACCGATCCGTTTTTCGCTTCTTTTTGGAGAAACGGCAGAAAGCCCTTTTGCTGTGCTTCTTTCCAGCTGATTTCGTCATGACCCTCAAACACTTCGTCAAGAAAAGGGTTGGCGCCCCCGTCCTGCCTTTTGATGCGTTTTTCATATTTTGCCTTCATCGCAGCCGGCAGCATCGCCTGGTAAGCGGAGATTTTCAGGCAAAGCGTTTCCTTCGCAAGCCAGTCCCCGAGCGCAAGCAGCTCCGCATTCAAAACCGGGGCCAAATCCTGCGGCGCAATGATTTCACGCAAGTTCTTCACTTCTGAACGGTCTTTTATGCCCGCAACAAATCCCTGGATCGTACGCGGGCCGAACGGGACAATGACACGCATTCCCGGCTGAATGGCCGTTTCCCATTTTTCCGGGATCCGGTAATCAAAATATTTATCTGTCTGCATTGCCGGTATATCGACAATCACATTTGCAATCTTCATTTCTTTTCGCCCTTTTCGATCTCGCGGCAGATTTCGCGCAAAATTTCCCTTGCCGCCTCATGCTTGGAAAGCAGCGGGAGTTCCCGTTTCGAGCCGTCGCGTTTAAAAATGGTCACGATATTGGTATCACCGGCAAAGCCGGCGCCTTCCCGGCTCACATCATTGGCAACAATTATATCCGCACGCTTCCGTTCCATTTTGTCGCGCGCATAGTTTTCGAGATTATCGGTTTCCGCGGCAAAGCCGACGAGAAAAGGCTTGTCCGGCCTTTCGCCGAGTTCTTTTAAAATATCTTTTGTCCGTTTCAATTCCAGCGTCAGGTTGCCCGGCTGTTTTTTCATTTTTTTATCAAAAACACGGACCGGCGTGTAGTCTGCCACGGCCGCGCTTTTAATGATGATATCCGCTTCTTTGTAGCGGCCCATAACCGCATGATACATCTCCTCTGCGCTCTCCGCTTTGATGATTTCCGTTTCGGCGGGCGGTGTCAGATTGTCCACACTTGTGACAAGCAAAACGTTTGCCCCCATATTGGCCGCTTCTTCGGCAAGCGCAAATCCCATTTTTCCGGACGAACGGTTTGAAAGAAAGCGAACAGGATCAATTTTTTCAATCGTCGGGCCGGCTGTCACTAAAACCGTTTTCCCGGACAACGGTTTTGGTCCGCCACCGCTGAAAAAATCTTTCAAAAGCGCCACGATGTTCTCCGGTTCTTCCAATCTTCCTTTTCCGGTATAGCCGCATGCGAGATGCCCATCCGCAGGCTCGATCAGCCGGTAGCCGAAGCTTCCAAGCGTTTCCAGGTTCCGGCGGACAGCCGGGTGGCCATACATATGGACATTCATCGCCGGCGCCACCCATACCGGCGCGGTCGTGGCGAGAATCGTGGTCGAGACCATATCATCCGCTATTCCGTTCGCCAATTTTCCAATAATATTAGCGGTGGCCGGCGCAACGAGGACAAGATCCGCCCAGTCTGCAAGATCAATATGGGCAATTTTTTCCGGGTGTTTCTCATCAAATGTATCGGTGTACACTTCATTCCGGGAAAGCGCCTGAAACGTTAACGGCGCCACAAACTTGCAGGCGGATTCCGTCATGATGACTTTCACATGTGCGCCGGACTGCGCCAGCTTGCTTGTGAGCGCAGCCGCTTTAAAGACGGCAATCCCGCCGGTTACGCACAATAGTATATTTTTTCCAAGCATCCATATGCCCCCTGTAAAATCTCAGTCAAACTCCTTACGACCATTCTAACAAAAAAGCAAATATAAGAAAAAGGGCTGACGCCATATCCGCCAGTCCCTGCTCTGTGATTTTCCGTATGATCGCGCCAGGATGCCTTAAGAAGCTGTTCCATCGTGTTTGATCCGGAGGACGCCGACATAAATTTCTTCAAGCGCCTTGCCGACATTTTTATCGGAAACATATTTTTCAAGTACTTCGTTATGCTCGTCCTGCAGCTGGCGGGCGCGTTTTGCCGCGATCGTGACAAGGGAATATTTTGAATCGATAATTTTCAATAGTTCATCAATGGAAGGATAAAGCATCTTATTCAACCTCCAGAATTTTTTTATACAGCTTCGCAACGCGTGTCGTCCGGCAATGTTCCGCGACGACAATGGCTTTGATTTTTTCGCAGGCGTTTTCTATTGTATCATTTTCCACGACGTAATCATATAAATTCATCATTTCGATTTCTTTGCGGGCTTTTTCCATCCGGTCGCGAATCCTTTCGGCTGTTTCCGTCCCGCGCTGCGTAATCCTCAATTCCAGTTCGGACAAACTTGGCGGCGCAAGAAAAATGAATAAGCCGTCCGGAAATTTTTCGCGGACCTGCCGTGCGCCCTGCACTTCAATTTCGAGAAACACATCTTTTCCCGCTTCCAATGTTTCCTTCACATAATCGACAGGTGTCCCGTAATAATTGCCGACATATTCCGCGTACTCCAGCAGTTTTCCCTGCCTGATCAGTTCTTCAAATTCTTCGCGTTCTTTGAAAAAATAATCCACCCCGTCGATTTCACCTTCCCGCGGTTTTCTCGTCGTCATTGAGATGGAATATTCAAATTTCGTATCCGGCTGCGAAAAAATGGCTTTCCGTACGGTCCCTTTCCCGACACCGGACGGACCGGATAACACAATGAGCAATCCTTTTTTCTTCAACGCTATACCTCCTCGCCATCTGTTTCCCCGTCCGTAACACGGTGCGCCACTGTTTCCGGCTGAACTGCGGAGAGAATCACATGGCCGCTGTCCATCGTTACCACTGCCCGGGTTTTTCTGCCGTATGTCGCATCGATTAAAGTGCCACGCTCGCGTGCATCCTGAATGAGCCGCTTAATCGGCGCTGATTCCGGGCTTACAATGGAAATGATGCGGTTTGCCGAAATGATATTGCCAAAGCCGATATTAATGAGTTTTACCACCTGCATCCTCTCCCGCTCGTATACAATTGACTTCGCGCGAATCATTCTATATTCTGCACTTGCTCGCGCATCTTCTCAAGGACCGTTTTGAGCTCAACAACGGCTGTTGAAATACCGGAAGCATTTGCTTTTGATCCGATCGTGTTCACTTCCCTGTTCATCTCCTGGATCATGAAATCCAGTTTTCTGCCAATTGGCTCATCAAGCGCCAACGTTTCGCCAAATTGAATCAAGTGGCTCTCAAGCCTTGTTACTTCTTCATGGATATCGGATTTGTCGGCAAACAGCGCCGCTTCCTGGACGAGCCTCGCTTCATCCAGCCGGCCGCCTGATAGCTCCTGCATCCGCTTTTCAAGTTTGAATCGGTATGTAGAAACGAGCGACTGCGCCTCTGTTTTGATATCGTCCACCTGCTTTGAAATCGTTTGGAGATGTTTTTCCAAATCGGCTTTGAGCAGGGAACCTTCTTTTTCGCGCATAAGCCGCAACTGCCCGGCCGCCTCTTTGCAGGCTTCCAAGACAAGGGTGAGGATTTCTTCATTATCTTCCTCTATTTCTTCTATTGTAACTAAATCTTCGCGGTTTAATAACTCGCGAATGCCAAAACCTGATTCAATTCCGTATTGCTCACGGATCCGGCTTAAAAACCGGTGGTATTCGTCCAGCAAATCCCAGTCGACCCGCAGCCTGCGTTTGACAAGCCCTTCACCGGCAATGGTGACAAACACGTCAATACGACCCCGCTGCACATAGTTCCCGATGATTTTTTTCAACTCTTCTTCCACTTTGACAAGCTGCTTCGGCATCCTGATCTGATATTCGCAAAAGCGATGGTTGACAGACTTGATCTCAACTGTCACACTGAACTGCTGCGTCTTTCGGCGGCCTCTGCCATAGCCCGTCATGCTTAAGACCATCTTCTCACGCCCAATCTCTTCTTACATCTACCATCACGCCGGTTTTAACCTTCACGACTTTCATCGCGCCTGTCCCCGGCCCGGTGATAATAGCTTTTACGGAGATTATACCGCGCCCCGCCCATTTAGGAAAGGAAATCTTAACCGGAGCACCTGGGGAAATTTCGCCAAAAGAAAAAGTAATAGAGGATCCCCTATTACTTTTAAGATTATAGCATAATTCAAGGTTTTTTTCTTAAATAATATGTCCCCGCAAGCAAAAATGTCGGAATTGCACTCATGCAGAGGACGAGCAGCCAGTCTTTCGGCAATATCGGTAGCGTATGGAAAACCGGCTGGAGGGCCGGAACATAAATCACGGCAAGCATAAGCAAAACCGATGACAAAACAGCAAGCACAAGATAGACATTTCCAAACGGGTTGCGCGCGAGCACCGAGCGTTCGCTGCGGCAGTCAAACACATGGATCAGCTGGGCAAGGACAAGTGTTGCAAATGCAATCGTTTGGGCATAAGGAAGCCGGTCAGGATGCTGGTAATATACGGTCACAAAAGCGGCCAATGTCGCAATTCCGATCAGAAAACCGCGTGAAATCACTTTCCAGCCGAGCCCGCGCGCAAACACCCCTTCACGCGGATGGCGCGGATTCCGCTTCATCACATCTTCTTCCGGCTGGTCGAGACCGAGCGCCATTGCCGGCAGCCCATCCGTCACGAGATTGACCCACAGAATTTGGATGGGAACGACGGGAAGCGGCAGGGACAAAAGCATCGCAAACAGCATCACAAGGATTTCGCCGACATTGGAAGCGAGCAGGTAACGGATGAATTTCCGGATATTTTCGTAAATATTGCGGCCTTCCTGGATCGCCGCTTTAATCGTCGCAAAATTATCATCGAGCAAAATGAGCGAGGACGCTTCTTTTGCGACATCGGTTCCGGTAATGCCCATCGAGATGCCGATATCGGCCGTTTTTATGGCCGGTGCGTCATTGATGCCGTCTCCTGTCATGGCGACGACTGCCCCGCGGTTTTGGAAAGCTTTGACGATTTTTAGTTTATGGTCCGGCGATACGCGTGCAAACACGGAAACTTCGTCAATCACGTCTTCCAGCTCATCCACCGTCAGTTCGTTCAGCATCGCGCCGTCCACCACTTTTTCACGACTTGTGCGCAAAATCCCGAGCTGTCTCGCAATCGCTTTTGCGGTCACAGCATGGTCGCCCGTAATCATCACCGTGCGGATGCCCGCTTCCTTACATTCTTTAATGGCTTGTCTGACTTCCGGCCGCGGCGGATCGATCATTCCCTGGACGCCGAGAAAAATCAAATTTTTCTCCGCCTCTTGTTCATTTTTTGCCGTTTCGCCTGTTGCAAGCGGCTTGAACGCGATGGCGATCGTCCGAAGCGCCTGTGCAGCCAAAGATTCGACCGCTTTCTCTACTTTTCTCCGTGTTTCCGGATCAAACGATTGTTCCCTGCCGTTCCAGAGCACCGACCGGCTTACCCCGAGCAGCACATCCGGCGCGCCTTTTGTGATTACAAACCGTTTGCCGTGTTTGTCACGGATCACCATGCTCATCATTTTCCGCGTTGAATCAAATGGAAATTCCTGTTCAATCGTAAATTCTTTCAGCAGTAATTCCCTCGTTAAACCGGCCTTCAGGGCAGAAACGAGGAGCGCGCCTTCCGTCGGGTCGCCGTCTATGATATATTCTTTGTTTTTCACTTTCAATTCGGCATGGTTGCATAATAGCCCGAACGTCAACAGCTGGTAGACGCTTTTTTCCTTTAACGGGTGGATTTCCGCGCCATTGTCCGTAAAAATCCCTTTCGGCTCATAGCCCGTCCCGGACACTTTCCACGTCTTTCCCCCGCTCCATAAATGAGTGACTGTCATTTTGTTTTGCGTCATTGTGCCGGTTTTATCCGAGCAGATGACAGACGCACAGCCAAGCGTTTCCACAGCCGGCAGTTTCCGGACGATCGCGTTTTTCCGGATCATGCGCTGGACACCGAGCGATAATGCGATCGTCACAATCGCCGGCAGGCCTTCCGGAATCGCCGCAACCGCGAGCGAAACCCCCGCCAGAAACATGGAATACAAGTCATGCCCGTGCCAGACGCCGACAAGAACAACAAGGAGGGTTAAAAGCAGCGCCACCACGATTAAAATTTTTCCCAGTTGCTCGAGCCTTCTTTGCAAAGGGGTCGCCATCGCTTCGGCGTTTTGAATCATATCGGCAATTTCCCCCATTGCCGTCTGCATCCCGATGCCGGTGACAATGCCGATGCCGTTGCCGCGCGTTACCATTGTCCCCATAAACGCCATATTATGCAAATCGCCGAGGCCCGCATTTTCCACAGGAATCGGTTCCGTTGATTTCTGGGAAGGGATGGACTCTCCGGTTAACGCCGACTCTTCAATTTCAAGATTATTGGCCTTTACAATCCGGACATCGGCGCCAACCCGGTCCCCGCTTTCAAATTTTAAAATATCACCAAGCGTCACTTCTTTGGAAGGGATTTTTACCCATCGCCCGTTTCTTCGTACATTGACTTGCGGTGCGGAAAGTTCTTTTAATGCTTCAAGCGATTTCTCGGCCCGCCGCTCCTGAAAAAAGCCGAGAAACCCGTTAATCAATACAATGGCGATGATGGCGACCGCGTCGACATATTCGCCTAAAAATCCGGAAATCACGGTTGCGGCAAGCAGGACGAGCGTCATAAAATCTTTAAACTGGCTGAGAAAGAGCATAAGGGCAGATTCCTTTTCCGCCTCTTCCAGTTCATTAAAGCCGTACTGCCTGATTCTTTTTTCCGCTTCTTTTTCGGTGAGCCCTTTTTCCAGATCAGTTCCGAATTCCTGTTCTACTTCTTTTTCACTCATTTCGTGAAACATCATGAAAATACACTCTCCCCTGCTTCTGCCCATTATTGTCTTAATAGCAACATATTCAGCCCTGTCCAAAAAAATGATATAATTTAACATGCCAACGACTGACGCAATGCTTTATGCATGCGCGAAAGAATTGAGGAATGCGATATGTCATTTGACGGATTATTTACAAGAGCGATGGTAAAAGAACTTGTTGATACGATAAAAGGCGGGCGGATTAACAGAATCCACCAGCCGTACCAGAATGAACTGGTCCTTGTGGTGCGTGCAAACGGAAAAAACAGGCGGCTGCTTTTGTCAGCACACCCGGCCTATGCGCGCATTCAGCTGACGGATGAACCGTTTGACAACCCGCAGGACCCGCCGATGTTTTGCATGCTTTTAAGAAAACATCTGGAAGGTGCCGTGATCGAGAATATTCACCAGGCCGGCCTTGACCGCGTTGTTGTCTTTGACATCAAAAGCCGAAACGAAATCGGGGATATTTCCTTTAAACAGCTGTACGTGGAAATCATGGGCCGCCACAGCAATATCATCTTGGTCGACAAAGAGCGGAACCTGATCATGGACAGCATCAAACATGTCCCGCCGGCTGTTAATACGTACCGGACAATTCTCCCCGGGCATGAATATGTCATGCCCCCCGAGCAGCACAAACGGAACCCACTTGAAGCGGCAAAAGAGGATGTCACAGCAGCGCTCGACTGGAACAGCGGGAAAATGGACAAGCAGATTGTCGCGCAATTCGCCGGGGTCTCCCCTCTTTTGGCAAAAGAGATCATGCACCGGGCGAAATTTTCGAATCCGGAAGCGGTGACGGACGCGTTCTTGTCCGTTATGGAGCCGATTAAAAAGTTTGACCTCCAGCCGGTGATGATCATGGGCGCACAAAAAGAATCATTTTACATGATCCCGCTTGCGTCCCTTGGGGGCGAAACCAAAACTTTCCCGACTTTAAGCGCGCTGCTTGACCGTTTTTATGCCGGGAAAGCCGAACGTGACCGCGTCAAGCAAAAAGGCCATGATCTTGAGCGGTTTGTGAAAAATGAACTGGAGAAAAACGAAAGCAAAATCAAAAAGCTGGAAGCCACGCTTGAGGAGGCGCAAAATGCCGAACAGTTCCAGCTGTACGGCGAACTTTTGACAGCAAATTTGTATGCCGTGAAAAAAGGAATGGACAAAGTGAAAGTGCAAAACTATTACGATGAGAACGGGGCAATGGTTGAAATTCCGCTTGATCCACTGAAAACCCCTGCGGAAAATGCGCAAAGCTATTTTTCCCGCTACCAGAAAGCGAAGCATGCGCAAGTCGCGGTGCGTGAGCAGATCAAAAAAGCCCGGGATGAAGTGCTGTATTTTGAAAACCTCCTCCAGCAGCTTGAAACAGCCTCGCCGAAAGATATCGGGGAAATCCGCGAAGAGCTGGAAGAAGAAGGCTATTTGAAAAAACGGCACAGCCGCGCCCGGCGGAAAAATGCAAACAAAATCGCCCTCGAAAAATACGAGGCTTCGGACGGCACGGAAATTCTTGTCGGAAAGAACAACAAGCAAAACGATTATTTGACAAACCGGGTCGCCGCCCGCGATGAAATCTGGCTGCACACAAAAGACATTCCCGGGTCGCATGTTGTCATCCGCAGCAAAAACCCGGCGCCGGAAACGATTTTGGAAGCCGCATCACTCGCCGCCTATTTTAGCAAAGCGCGCCAGTCCGCTTCCGTCCCGGTCGATTATACGAAAGTGCGCTACGTGAAAAAACCGAACGGCGCAAAACCCGGATTTGTCATTTACGAGAACCAGCAAACCGTTTATGTCACACCGGATACCGACAAAGTGCTGGCCATGAAAAAAACGAAGGATGCATGAAAAACACGGAATATGTTGTAAACAGCGCAGGCCCAGGCATTGCGCTGTTTTTTTTGGTGAAAAAAATGTTTTCGGAAACGAATGATCTAAATAAATCCCAAAATATTGAAATGGCTGCCTTGATTTATTTTGTCAGATATTCTATCATTTTAGAAAACAATTTATATTTGGAGGTCTTCACATGGCAACTTTAGAAAAAATCAGCGCGTTTGCAGGGAAAACGTTCACCGTATGGGTGCTGATTTTTGCAGTCATCGCTTATTTATTGCCCCAGCATTTTGCGTGGATCGGGAATTATATCGTACCGTTATTGGGAATTGTCATGTTTGGGATGGGGCTGACGCTTGAATTATCAGATTTTAAAGAAGTTTTCAAAAAGCCGCTTGAGGTGGCGCTCGGCGTCATCGGCCATTTTGTCATCATGCCGCTTATTGCTTTTCTGCTTGCAGTCGGGCTCAACTTGCCGAAAGATATTGCCATCGGCGTCATTCTTGTCGGCTGCTGCCCGAGCGGAACGGCTTCGAACGTGATGGTGTTTCTCGCGCGCGGAAATGTGGCGCTTGCTGTTGCGATCGCCTCCGTGTCCACGATTCTTGCGCCGATTGTCACACCGCTGTTAATCCTGCTGTTTGCCAGCAAATGGGTGCATGTCAGTGTATGGTCTTTATTCCTTTCGGTTGTGCAAGTGATCATTGTGCCGCTTTTGCTCGGATTTATCGCGAAAAGGTTTTTCGGCAAACAGGCGCGTGCCGGCGCAAAAGCGATGCCGCTTGTCTCGGTTGTGGCAATTGTGCTGATTGTAGCGGGAGTGGTCGCCGGAAGCGCCGAAAAAATTGCACAAACGGCTTTACTCGTTTTTGCCGTCGTTATTTTGCATAACTTGCTCGGGTTTATCATCGGCTTTTTCTTCGCCCGTTTGTGCGGGATGGACCTTGCCAAGCAAAAAGCGGTTTCGATGGAAGTCGGCATGCAGAATTCCGGGCTCGGGGTAGCGCTTGCTACCGCGCATTTTTCCCCGCTTGCCGCCGTCCCGAGCGCGATTTTCAGCGTCTGGCATAATTTGTCTGGTTCGTTGCTCGCAAACATCTACAGCCGGATGAAAGATAAAAAGGCAGTAAAACCCGACGCGAACCCGGCCGCAAGCCAGCATGTGTGAGAAAAAGAGGGGCTGCCCTGCGTGCGCAGGCCGGCCCTTTTCTCTTATACGCCCCGTTTGTTCCCCCACACCAATGCATGCAATTGGGGAAGGACATAAGCATCATTCATTTCTTCTGCCTGCAAGGCCAGATTGATCAGCCATTCATATCTTCCGGTCAGCATTTTCGCTAATGCATCCCGGTCAGGCAAAGTAACATCCGGATTGCCGACTTGTAAATAGAAGGGAACAGGCGGATAGCGTTTATGGATCTTTTTGGCGTAATCAAAATCCTCTTCGTCGAAAACGACAATTTTTATGCAAAAATTTTATTATAATGATATTCTGGAAAATCAGAAAGATTTTGGAACTCATTATAAGCTCCTGCCTCGTTGTCATGTTTGGCAGCGTTTTGATGCCATAAGGACCTTGCACTTGGAGACCGTTGCTATGTAAAAAAGGCCGAGCATCAATTCACTTTTGCAGAAAACTTTTTCTACACCATTCTCTTGAAATTGGGATAACAAAAATCGCTGGGCCCGTCTTGCTGAAATAATCCCTTTGTGAAGAGATGAAGAAAGGGATGCCAGGTCCTTCAAAAAAATTTAAAGGCGAACAGGATTACGCCGTCAGAATCGTTCTAAGAGCTCTCTACATCAAAGAGCATCTTGGGCTACTTGGCCGAGATGCAATCGAACAGATCATAGAAAAGCCGTATCTTCAGTATTTATCGGTTTGCCTGAATTCCAGGAAAAAGCCCCATTTGGCCATTCTATGATGACTCGTTTTAGAAAGTGCTTGCGTGCAAATATCATCAATAAACTGAATAAGTGGATCGTTCCGGGAAAACAAGAACGCCAATTGGAAAAAGCATATAAGGAAAAGGACAACGATGATGATCATGATGTTTAAAAACATACCCCTTGGCATTTAAAATGGACAAGGGATGCCCAAGCCGGCAGAGAAAGGCAGAAAATACAGACACGAACCCGGCTGCAAGCCAGTATGTGCAAAGGGACAGCCCTTTGTTAAAGGTACTCCCCAAATTGTCCTGCATTACCTGCTGTTCATCTCCGCCACGATTTCTTTATATTTCTTTTCCGTCAGGCGGTAGAAAAAGCCGAATACAACAATGGTTAAAATGGACAGTGCTGCCGGATAGATGAACATAAGCGCTTTGATACCGAAAATGGCGCTTGCAGACTGGACGGCATTCGGCACATATCCGGAAATGCCCAGCACAAACCCGGGAATAAACCCGGCGACAGCCTGTGACAATTTGCGAAAGAATGTAAAAAAAGAGTAGACAATGCCTTCCGTCCGCTTTCCGGTTTTCCATTCCCCGTATTCCACACAGTCGGAAATCAATGCCCAGTTCAGGCTGTTGACAAAAGCATTTCCGAAAAAGGCGAGGCAGGCAAATACAATAAAGAGGACGGCATTATGGGCAAAAAACAAAGCAAGCAGATCGGCAACAGCCCAAATGGCACAGCCGAACATATACGTGTACTTTTTCCCGATTTTTCGCTGAGCAAAAGGGGCAAGGGCAATCCCGAAAAATGCGCAGCCCATGCTGAAAAATCCCATATAGGAAACGACGGTGACATTGTGCAGTACATACTGGCAGTAATACACCTGGACGGCCAGTTTCACATTGTAGGCTGAAATGGTAAATAAATTGACCAGACTGACAATGAAAAGGGGGCCGTTTTTGACAAGCGCCTTGTAGCTGTCTTTAACCGAGTGGTTTGTTTTTTTCGGTTCCAGTTCGACATGGCGCTCTTTTATATGCTTATAAGAATAGATTTGCAGCAATATACCGGCCGTTGCAAAAATCGCAGCCGCCACCGGATATCCGATTTTCGGATTGTCGAACAGGAGGACAACCGGCATAAAACCGACTGTTGTAATGAGCAATCCAAGATTGGCGCCGGCTTGCCTGAAAGCGGACAATTCAGCCCGTTCATTGGCTTTTTTCGTCATTGCCGGGGCCATTGAACCGTATGGTATGCTGGAAATGCTGTAGATGGTGCCGAAAGCCATGTATGTAGCAAAGGCCCAAATCACTTTTCCGTTTAATGAAAAATCCGGTGAAAGAAAATTCGTCACCGTCATCAGCGCCAGCGGAACTGCGGTATACAGAATGAAGGGACGGAACTTCCCTTTTGGCCCAATTTTTTTCCGGTGGTCTACAACCGTGCCAATGGTAAAATCCGAAAAAGCGTCCCAAATTTTTGTCACTAAAAATACCATTCCTGCAATGGAAGCCGGAAGCCCGAGCGTATCCGTGTAAAACTTGAGCAAATAGATTTGCCCGAGGTCAAACAGAAAATTATACCCGATGTCCCCTGCACCGTATGCGATTTTTTCCTTTCGGTGCAATTCTCCCGTTTGCGTGACCGGGTTTTGAATACCGGCGTGATCCTCCTCCAACCGGCTGGCATAATGGTCCATGTAAAAACCTCCTCGTATAATAAGTTTAAATCCAAAGTGGATGTCAATTTCCAGTTCATTCTGCTGCTCATTGACAAGTGAATATAAGATTTTGTATTCCGGGCTCGCCCGGAATACAAGTTCGGACTTGGACGCTTCGCGATGTTCCCGGATAATGGTCTTAGGATCGTTTGGGTCAATGCTTCCCCTCCTTGTAGCCTGACTACTCGAAAAGTCTGCATCCCCAGGTTCTTGCTTGAACGTCTAACCCGTAGGCCGTTCCTCCGGATCTCCGTGCTGGAAATGAGCAGTTCCAGGCAGCCCACGGCCCGGATGAGTTCTCATACGCGAGGCTGACAGATCGGCAAGCCATCTGGGGATATCCCGAAGCGTCCGATTCCATCGATCCCAATACAGAGAGGAGGAAATCATATGCCCTTATTTGTCGGTATTGACGTGAGCTCCAAAAACCTCGATGCCTGCCTGATGGATGGAATGGGGGAAACGTTGGCCACCCAAACGGTGACAAACAATCTTCCCGGTGCCTCTGAGTTAAGAGACGCCATCCTCCAACATGCGGAGGCGGATGACACCATCCAGATCGCCATGGAGGCCACATCTGTGTATAGTTGGCACCCGGCAATGTTTTTCCATGAAGATCCCGAGCTGAAACAGCGTCGTACAAAGGTGTTTACCCTGAATCCGAAGCTGGTGAGAAATTTCAAAAAGGCTTATGCCGAGATGGACAAGAC